>CAZXMX010000097.1:0-12359 GCA_964641645.1 uncultured Neomegalonema sp. | reverse complement strand
CGCAGCCCATCTCCAGCACAGCGCCATTTGTCAGATCAATCTCATGCATTGAGAAATCTTCGAGCCTTTGGGCAACTGTCGCATCTGCACCGGGTAGAAAGCTGGCGCGAATGCGATGGGCTTTATGGCCAAGGCGTAGATCAATGCTGGCGGGTTGAATTTGTCCGTCGACCAAGGGAGCGTCGAGACGCAGTATCCCCGACTCCGCCATCGCGCGGATGTCCTGAGACGGAAGAACGCCGGATGCTTCTTTCTGCATCGTCACGTCATCCCCTCGGAAAAAGTCTAACAAATTTGGAAGAGTTGGTCGGGCTAGCAGGATTTGAACCTACGACCTTTCGTCCCCCAGACGAACGCGCTACCAAACTGCGCTATAGCCCGATGGGCGGTGTATAGCGCCGCTGCAGGCTCTGCGCAACGGATCAATCAGGCTGATTTGCGGGAAGCTTCCCCTGCAAGATCAGCACGAAGTTCCAACAACGCATCCAGTACAGCCTGCAGTTCTTTGCGTTCCCCGACCGTTATCATCGGCGCGGCGCTGGTATCGACAGGCGCAATGTCTGGATTTGAATGAACAGGCGCCAACTCAGCAGTGGGGCCGTCACGTTCGGCGATGGCACGGACGCCTTGCTCGCGCAGGGCCTTTTGTACGCCTTTGATCGAATATCCATCGACATGCAGCATCGCTTGCACGCCTTTGAGGAGCGAAATGTCTTCAGGGCGATAGTAACGCCGACCGCCTCCCCGTTTCATGGGTTTGATCTGGGGGAATTTCGTTTCCCAGAATCGAAGAACATGCGCTGGGACTTCAAGCTCGGTCGAGACTTCGCTGATTGTCCGGAAGGCCTGATTAGATTTCGTCATGCGGCATCTCCCGAAACGGTCGTGTCATCGATAGAGGCGATCATGCTGATTGAGCCCGATCCATCGTGCCACGCTTGGCGTTGTCGTTAATCAGGTCTTTGAGGACGTGCGATGGGCGAAACACCAAAACGCGACGGGGATCGATGGCGGCTTCTTCACCCGTCTTCGGGTTCCGACCGACGCGCCCTTTTTTCTCGCGAACGCTGAAGGTTCCGAACGACGAGATTTTAACTTTCTCGCCTCGTGTCAGAGCAACAGACACATGTTCCAAAACAGACTCTACGAGCTGCGCAGACTCATTTCTGGATAGCCCGAGGGAATTATAAACTGATTCACTGAGATCAGCTCGTGTGACTGTTTTTCCGGCCATGGCCGCTTCGCCTCCCAAAAATGTCATTCAACGTTAGTCCGTCGACAAAAAAACTGTCAACGGCCAAAGGTCGTTAGAGCGGTGTGTACAGACGGAATATTGCCATATTTGACAAAAAAAACGCGATCACCACCGCAGAGCAGCCGCTCCCCACGTGAATCCGCCGCCCATTGCCTCCAAAAGAAGCAGATTGCCTTCTTTGATCCGCCCATCACGGACGCCTTGATCGAGCGCTAAGGGAATCGATGCGGCGGACGTGTTCCCATGTTCTGAAACCGTCAAAATCACCTGATCCATCGAAATCCCGACTTTGCGCGCGGTGGCTTCGATAATCCGATGATTGGCCTGATGCGGTACGACCCAATCCACATCATCGCTTTTTGCACCAGCGGCCTCCAGCGCCTTTTCCCCAATGGTCGCCAGATTAACAACCGCATGGCGGAAGACTTCTTTTCCCCGCATTCTGAGCAAGCCAGCATTACCAGTGGAAGACGGGCCACCATCAACGTAGAGCAACTGGTTGTGCTCACCGTCAGACCGCAATTCCGTACTCAGAACGCCTCGATCAGCGAGTGTCCCTTCGCCGTCTTGTCCTCGGAGGACAACAGCCCCAGCGCCATCACCAAAAAGAACGCATGTTGTGCGGTCGTTCCAATCGAGGATGCGGGAGAAGGTCTCTGCTCCGATAACCAGCACCGTGTTTACCTTGCCAGTCTCGATAAATTGGGTCGCGACCGAAAGCGCATAGACAAACCCGGAGCACACTGCCTGCACGTCGAAGGCAAATCCGCCCTTCATTCCGAGGTTATGTTGGACCCTCGTTGCGGTCGAAGGAAAGGTTTGATCGGGAGTCGCCGTGGCGACGACAATGAGGTCAACTTCATTGGCCTCAAGTCCAGCAAGTTCCAGCGCTCGCCGCCCGGCATGGGTCGCTAGATCTGATGTCAGTTCGCCCTCGGCAGCGATGTGCCGTTGCTTGATCCCAGTCCGCGCCTGAATCCATTCGTCGGTCGTATCAACCGTTTTTGACAGTTCTTCGTTCGTAAGAATTTTTTCGGGCAGGTAGGAGCCACTGCCCAGCGCGACCGCGCGGCGGTTGTTCACGTCTGCGTCTCCGCCTTTGGTTCGGATGTTTCAGGCTGCATGTCGTTACTTTGAGCGGGGGCGAGCGTCTTTTCAACCTCTGCTGCAATCCGTTCAGCAAAATTTTCGCGCGCCATGCTGGCGGCTAAATCAACGGCGGCGGCAAAACCTGTTGCGTCAGCGCCCCCATGACTTTTCACCACGAGACCATTGAGGCCCAGAAAGACCCCGCCGTTGACGCGGCGAGGATCAATACGGCGCTGCAATCGGCGAAGGCTCGGATAGGCGAAAAAGGCGCTAATTTTTGTGACGATCGAATGGGCAAAGGCTTCGCGCAGATGTTGACCCACGAACTTCGCCGCGCCTTCAGCCGATTTGAGGGCAACGTTGCCGGTCCAACCATCGGTGACGATGACATCAGCCTTGCCGTGGGGAATCTCGCTCGCTTCGATGAACCCTGTGAACTCGAAGGAGTTGTCGCCAGACTCGTCTGATTTTCGTAACAATTCAGCCGCTTCGCGAACTTCGGCGCGACCTTTGTTCTCTTCGGTTCCGACATTCAGCAGGGCCACACGCGGCGAACTGATGTCGAGTGCGATTCTGGCGTATTCGGAGCCCATGGCGGCGAACCGCACAAGATCCTGAGCGTCGGCACGAATGTCTGCACCCATATCGAGCGCGACGCAGTGTGATTTTTCGCCCCGCGTCGGCCAAAGGGCCGCAATCGCTGGCCGGGCAACACCTGATGCCGCACGGAGGCAAAACAACGCCATCGCCATCAAAGCCCCGGTATTTCCGGCAGAAATGGTCGCTTGCGCATCGCCGTCTCGAACGCACTCTAGGGCACGCCACATGCTGGTCCCACGGCCCCGGCGAACCGCGATGGATGGTTTTGCATCCATTTCGACGACTTCGTCGGCGTGGCGAATTTCAACACGCCCTTCCAAAACACGCTTCTTTTTCAGCGCCTTTTCGAGGACGGCCTGATCGCCGTGAAGAATAAAGGAAAGTTCAGCGTCGCGCGCCGCGACGATCGCGATTCCGTCGATTACCGAGTTAGGGGCGCTATCGCCCCCCATCGCATCTATGGAAAGAATCGCTGGGGTGCTCATTGAGCTGGTCCCGATTCGTGAAAATTGGCGCCATCAGGCACCAACATATCAAGCCGCTTCGTCGTCGTCGAAATCAACTTCGACAGTCGAAACAACTTCCCGTTCGTTGTAATGGCCGCACGAAGCACAGACGTGATGCGGACGCTTCAACTCACCGCAGTTCCCGCATTCCGCATAGGCGGAGGGCGTTAGCGCATCGTGAGACCGGCGCATACCGCGCCGAGAGCGCGTAATCTTACTCTTTGGGACTGCCATGGGGCGTTCCTATCTAGTCGAGAGGTACCAGTCTAAGGAGACTGTGCAGCTGCATCCCAGCCACAAATCAGGCGGCGAACATAGCGATCTAAACAGCTGAGACAACCACTTTTTTGCATAATTTCCGTGTGTTCACCGCACATCGTCGACTGGTTTCGGCGCTCGCAACAGTGCGGCTAGAGTTTTCTTCGCTGGGTTCAGTCGTCTTTCGCCTGTTTTTCTAGCTTTTCTCGATAGGCGGCAAGCGATGCAAAGGGCTTTACGTCGTTATCGCTGATTGGAGTTTCGCCCGGTGGTGCGGATTGCAAATCGAGCGGTTCTTCGCCCTCAGCGCGGGGATAAGGGTTCAGCGCGAGGCTTAGCGATTCGGATGCAATCTCGCCTAAATCCAGCGTATCGCCCAGTAAATCGGGTAGATCGCCCAATTCCGCATCGTCTTCGATCTCCACTTCTTGACCGGGTTTGGTATCCCCAACGAGATCAGCTTCCGGCAAGAAGCCTCGGTCGAAGCTCTCAGAGATCTGATCCGGCACAGGTTCCAGCGTTACAATGCAACGTTGAACGACATCTGCTTTGATTGTGCCTTCGACTCTTGCGCCCTTGCGCCACTTTCTAACCTTCGCTTCCACCGAAAAGTTTTCGAGGCCCAGCAGGTCAAGCCGACCCATCAGGGCTTCACATTCTACCGGGGTCGCTCTGGCAGCGTAATCCTGAGGCTCTGAATTCAAGGCCGTCATTTTTACGATCCTGCTGAATTCTACCTGCCCGTCGCCGTCCGAAGGTGTCAGTGTCGTCTTTGTCATGGGGACCTGTTCTTTGCTCACCGTGTGGTGAGCTTCTTGAATTCGTGCGGGTTTGAGGATACGTCCAAAAGCAATCGGATGAAACCGTTCACAGTACGTCAGTCAATGAGGGCTCACATGTTCGACCGTATCGCATTGCCTGCCTGTGCTTTCGCCGCATTGGTTCTTGCGACCGCTTGCGAGCCAATCCGACGCACGCATGGCTACGCACCTCGACCGGGTCAGTTGGCCGAAGTAAAAGTCGGCACGGATGGGAAAGCTGACGTTGCCGGAAAGATTGGTCGTCCCACCACCGTCGGCGCATTCGATACGGACGAATGGTATTATATCACGCGCTCAACCGAGAGCCGGGCATTTCTCGAACCGCGTGTTGTTTCGCAAGAAGTTGTCGTTGTTGCGTTTAGTGATTCCGGGGTTGCCGAATCGGTTGATACCTACGGCTTAGAAGATGGCCGCGTGGTCAATCTCGTGACGAAGACGACGCCGACACGCGGAAAACGCCTGACGTTCTTGCAGCAGCTTTTGGGCAATGTCGGTCGATTTACTGGCAATTCAGTGTTTGGCGCCGAAAATCCCGGACTCTAACGAGGGGATTAACTTCTTAGAGTCGGCGCGCTTAGTCACGATCACGTTGCGGCGTTCTCAGGTCTCAATATCAATGCGATGGCTTCCAAGACGGCATTTGCCAGCTTGGGTTCGTCACCGTCAAAAAAGGCTTTCGCGACTTCGACATACTCGTTGAAGACAACCTTGCGAGGCGTGTCGAGTTTCAAAAGTTCAAATCCACTCGCGCGGAACAGGGCGCGCAAGATCGGGTCGATCCGACGCAGGGGCCAGCCTTCTTTCAAGGTATCGTTGACCGCCTGATCGATCTCGGATTGGTTGTCGACAACCCCTTGCAATAGCTTGCGAAAATGCTTCACATCCGCTTCGGCGAGAACCTCGCCATCTACTTCCATGCCGAGACGGTGATCTTCAAATTCGGTACGAACCTGCGACCAAGACCCTCCCGTCAGCTCCATCTGGTAGAGTGCTTGAACGGCGGCGAGGCGTGCGGTTGATCGGGCTTGGCTCTTCGGTCTCTTTGCCATGTCAGACAGTTTTCGTCGGGCCGGAGGCAGCCATATCGATGTGTTCGCTGTCAGGAAGAAATGTCGGCTGGCGCTGTGAGACTTCCTCCGTTTCGCCGACGATTTCTTCGCGCATTTCCATCAACGCGAGACAAGCAGTTGCCGCATCAGCGCCCTTGTTCTTTTGTCCGGGGTCGGCGCGCTCGATGGCCTGCGCTTCGTTCTCAACCGTGAGAATGCCGTTGCCGATCGGCGTGCCCCAATCCGTGCCAAGAGTCATCAAACCGCGCGAAGAGTCGTTGGTTACTGTCTCATAGTGCGAAGTCTCGCCGCGAATGACACAGCCCAATGCCACAAAGCCATCAAACGCATCCGATTCGAGTGCAATCCTGATTGCAATGGGGATTTCAAGGGCGCCGGGCACGTCTCGGACATGGACCTCGCAATCCGCAGCTTCGAGAGCAGCCGTTGCACCTTCAATCAGCATATTGGAGATGTGTTCGTAGTATGGAGCAACGACGATGAGCACGCGCTTGGGTTCGGCCATGTTAGAATCCTTAAGAAAGTGCGGCTTCTCGCACGTCATTCAGCCTCGCCACGTATCGTGCCAGCACGTCGATTTCAAGGTTCACCGACTGTCCGACTGTCAATCCGCCTAGGGTCGTTTCCGCTTGGGTGTGGGGAATGAGGTTAATCGTAAACCGGTTGGCTTCGATTGTATTCACGGTCAGTGAAACGCCGTCGATTGTCACTGACCCTTTTCCCGCGATGAACTGAGACAGGGAAGAGGGGGCTTCAAACTCATAGCGCCACGAGTCGCCATCTTGCCGAGCCTCGATAAGCGTTCCCAGTCCATCGACATGGCCGGTGACAATGTGGCCGCCGAGCTCGTCGCCAACCTTCAACGCGCGTTCGAGGTTGAGTTTTGTCCCAGCTTCCCAATCGGCGGCGGTCGTCAGCGAACACGTTTCGGACGAGGCATCGACAGCAAACCAGTCACCCTTTTGGTCTGTTCCTTTGTCCGTCACCGTTAGGCAGATGCCTGAACAAGCAATCGACGCCCCGATTGTAATTTTATCCGCTGGATAGGAACAGCCGATAACAAACCGTTTGTCACCGCGCATTTCGACCGCTCGAACGTCGCCAATATCAGTCACGATTCCAGTGAACATAAGCCGCTTTCATAGAATGCGGCCATTGGGTGCCGCGCCACGCCGGAAACCTAGGGCTGTTCGGAGAAATGGGCAATCGGAGAAGCCGAGACATGAATCGATAGCCTGTTGTCGGTTTTTGGCGTTCGCATTTATTTCGGCGCTTCTATTCTTCCCTCTGAGTGGTCGGAGGGTTTGAATGACGGGGTTAAAGGGAAAATCTGTGCTCGTGACAGGGGCGGCAGGCGGGATTGGCCGTGCGGTCGTTGCTCGATTTGCCGCGGAGGGTGCGACAGTCGCCGGCGTGGACCTTCTTTCGAGTGACGCTGATGTTTCCATCACAGGAGATCTCAGTGATCCGGGCTTTTGCGACTCGCTGCCAGAACAAGCACGCGCGGCGATGGGTAAATTGGACATTCTCATCAACAATGCCGGTGTGATTACCAGAGGAAAGATCACGGAAGCGACCGATGAAGATTTTGCTCGCACAATGTCGATCAACGTCGAGGCTCCGTTCCGACTTTGCCGTGCGGCGATTCCGATCATGAGTGAGGCTGGTGGCGGGGCCATTGTGAATGTCTCTTCTTGTTGGGGTGTTCATCCCGGTCCGAACCACCCGCTTTATGTCATGTCGAAAGCGGCGATTGCCTCGTTGACGAAATGCTTAGGGATGGATCACGCCCATCAAGGAATTCGCGTCAATGCTGTTTGCCCGAACGAGGTCGACACACCGATGCTTCGATCCGGTTTCAACGCAAGAGGTCTCGACCCGAACGAAGCAATAGAGGCATTAGATGCCTCCGTGCCGCTTGGCAGGATCGCCGAGCCAGAGGACATTGCGGATGTGATTGTGTTCTTGGCATCGGATCAAGCGCGGTATCTCTGTGGCGCGCTGATTGAAGCCAATGGCGGAAAGCCGGTACAATGAGCCTTGCTGAGCAAGTCGCCTTGGTGACGGGTGGACGATCCGGCATCGGCGCCGCCTGTGCCACTGCTTTGGCGGAGCAGGGTGCGCGAGTTTTCACGGCACAGCGCGGCGTCGATCCAGCGCATGAGTCGATTGAGGCGGATTTTCTCGACTCTGACGCTCCCAGGCGCGTCATCGAGTCGGTCATGGCACGAGGGGGTCGGCTTGATATACTCGTCAACAATGCAGGGATAATGCGTGAAGGTACGGCTCTCGAGGCATCGCCGCGAGACTGGGCCGAAACGCTGCAGGTCAATCTAACAGCGCCGTTCCTTCTCATTAAGTCAGCCTTGCCGCATCTAATCGAAACGAAGGGTCGCGTCGTCAATGTCGGTTCTGTTGAGGGGCTGGCCTCCAACCCACGGCATCCGGCCTATTGCGCGTCCAAAGGTGGACTTCATGCCCTGACCCGCGCGATTGCTGTTGATCATGGACCAGATGGTGTTCGCTGTAATGCTGTTGCGCCGGGGTGGATCGATACAGATTTAAACACGGCCTTCATCGACAGTCTGGGTGACCCTGAATTGTTTCGGGATCAGATCGGTGACATTCATCCCGTTGGGCGGACAGGCAAGCCCGAAGAAGTAGCCGCGCTCGTGACGTGGTTGGCGTCTGATGCTTCCGCTTTTGTCACGGGGCAGGTTTGGACGATCGACGGGGGACGGATGGCAAAACTAAGCCTGCCTTGATTTAAGAATCATACCGCGCGTGATTGAGCGCGCCAGACAGTCATCGTGTCATCTCCAACTCTCTCGTGTGAGACTTGGATGAATCGCGGCATATCGGTCAAAGAATCAACGCCGAAGTCCGAGACGGATGGCGCGCCACCTTCTCCCATCGTCGCACCAGCGGTGAACCAGACCAGCTCATCGACTAATTCTTCGCGGAGGAGGCTGGCGGCCAATCTTCCGCCGCCTTCACAGAGCAGCGAACCAACCCCAAGTGTTGCCAACTCTCCGAGCGCATCTTTCATCGAGAGCGTGCTGCGCAGCATCGGTACGGCAATGACTTTTGCACCGATGTCTTCGAAAGCCTGGATTCGCGCCGACTCGGTGTCTTGCGACGTCAGCAAGACCACAGACTGCTCGCCGGCGGATTGTGCGAGCCGCCCCGTTAACGGCGTTTGTAGGCGGGAATCTGCGACAATCCGTGTGGGCCTCGAATTTTCCATACCCGGCAATCGAACATCCAGAGCCGGATCGTCAGCGAGAACCGAACCAACCCCGACCAAAATTGCGTCGGTATGGGCGCGCATCAAGTGAACCCGTGCCCGGGCTTGAGCCCCGGTGATCCACCGCGATTCGCCTGTACGGGTCGCTATCTTTCCGTCCAAAGTGCTGGCAAGTTTAAGGGAGAGGAATGGACGCCCTCGTTCTGCGCGCGACAGATAGCCTCGCAAGACCTGCCTTGCCGCCTCTTTAGACTCACCGACATCGACGATGAGGCCCGCTTCGCGCAACATCGCAAATCCCCGGCCTGCGACGCGGGGGTCAGGGTCGGTCAAGGGCGAAACGATCCGCGCAATGCCCTCCGCAATGAGTGCCTCCGTGCATGGCGGCGTTTTCCCGACATGCGCGCAGGGTTCAAGCGTGACATATGCGGTCGCGCCTCGGACGCTCTCCGCCCCCCAGCGAGCAAGCGCGTCATCCAGAGCAAGGCGTTCAGCGTGTGGACGGCCATTCTTTCCTGTCCGCCCACGCCCTAGAATAGTGTCATTCTTGACGATGATGCAGCCAACGCTTGGATTTGACGCTGTTTCGCCAATACCACGCGAGGCGAGGCTGAGAGCACGGTCCATCCAGCATCTGTCGAGCGTTGTCACGGCTCTCCACCGCCCTTGGAACTCCTGTCAGCGGATGGGCGAAGTTCCTGAATAAAAGTCTCAAAATCGCTGGCTTCGGAAAAATTCCGATAGACGGAGGCGAACCGGACATAGCCAACCGTGTCGACTTCAGCGAGTGCCGCCATAACGGTCTCGCCGATCGTATCGGAAGAAATCTCCGTTTCACCGAGCGATTCTAACTGTCGAACAACGCCCGATATCATGCGCTCGACGCGCTCTGGGTCGATTGGGCGTTTCCGCATGGCGATATGAACGGAGCGAGCCAGCTTTTCTCGATCCAAAGGTGCCCGCCTGCCATTCTTCTTCAAAACCGTGAGTTCGCGCAGTTGCACACGCTCGAACGTCGTGAAACGGCCACCGCATGCGGGACAAAGTCGCCGACGACGGATCACACCATGCTCTTCCGCTGGTCGGGAGTCCTTAACTTGGCTATTGGTATCGCCGCAAAACGGACAGCGCATCTCGTCTTCCCCTCATCCGAACGTCGCATCGTGCATAACACGCTCTGCAGCCGTTCCAACGCCCTCTGGATACAGTTATTCCAACGTGGTCTTGAAGGCACGATTTTACGGTTGAATCTGAAAGATCTCAGACAATGCTTCGTTGCATGAAAGCAACAATGAGGTAAGTGAGTTGGCGAGATTCGGCATGCGAGTCATTCAAATCCCAAATGGACTGCAAAGTCAGATGGATGGAACTTTTTGTGGAAAAAACGCATTAAAGTGCATTCTAGCCTCAATTTTTGTCGCAATTTGAAACAAACGGTGAGGGAATCAGTGTACGGCGTTTTCTCTATTTTGGGTTGAATTGGGCCTTGTAAACGCTGGAATAAGCGGTGTTGTGAGCATCGGTAACCATATCGTGTCGAGCCGGTTCGTTAGGTAACCGTTGGGTTAAAGCCACAGTTTCCGTCGCTTAACCACTCTGTTTCTTTTTTGCATGATTCAGCGGAACGCGTGTGATAGTTCTCTAGCACGTGCTTCTGGACGGTCGTGGGACCGCGAGGAGAACGGCCAAGCGTTCGCGCCATGTTAGGTCACCAATGAGAGTGGCGGATACGTGGAACAACACTTGCTGTGAGGTTTTTGTTAACGCGGTGTAAACCGTATTTGCGGGAATTAAGCACTTGTTGGCGATGATAGAAGTCGGCGGACGTCGGCGAAACGGAGTGGAGATGAGCAAATGAAGCGTAAGAGTCTGCTTTTGGCGAGCAGCGGCCTTGTATTAGGTGCGGTTGCAGCCATTAACGGAGTGTCGGCTCAGTCAGCGGCTGGGTTTTCGGCAAATTCGGTGGCGATCCCGCCGAATGCAGAGCCTGGAAAGTGCTACGCACGCGTAGTGATTCCGGCGCAATACAAGTCAATTACCCAACGGGTAGTCGACAAAGAAGCTGGTAATGACGTTCGCGTCAGCGCCGCACAATACCGCACGGTCACGGAAACGGTCGTCGTCGAGGAAGCTTCCGAGCGCCTTGAAGTCGTTCCAGCAACGTACCGCACGGTTTCAGAAACCGTCGAAGTTCAGGAGCCTTCCGAGTCGCTCCAAGTTGTTCCCGGCACCTTCAAAACCATCACCCGGTCGGTTGCTGGTGATGAGCCAGCAGGTTCGCTTCGCGTTCAACCTGCGACCTTCCGCAACGTCAGCCAATCGATCGTTGTTGAAGAAGCCGGCGAAAGCCTGACTGTTGTTCCAGCAAGCTTCAAAAGCGTTGGACAGACAGTTGTCGTAGAAGAGGCTTCCGAGTCGCTTCGCGTCGTTCCAGCGACCTACAAGAACGTTTCTCAGACGGTTGTCGTCGAAGAAGCATCTGAGTCGCTTCAAGTGGTCCCGGCGACCTTCAAGAGCGTTTCGCAGTCGGTTGTCGTAGAAGAGGCTTCGCAGTCGCTTCGCGTTGTGCCTGCTACCTTTAAGACCGTTGCTCAAACGATGGTTGTTGAAGAAGCATCGCAGTCTCTGCAAGTCGTTCCTGCAACCTTCCGGACTGTCGCTCAGACGGTTGTGGTCGAAGAAGCATCCGAGTCGCTTCAAGTCGTCCCTGCAACCTTCGCAGCTCAACAGCAAACGATGGTTGTTGAAGAAGCTTCGCAGCGTCTTCAAGTCGTTCCCGCCACGTTCAAGAACGTGTCGCAGACCGTCGTCGTTGAAGAAGCATCTGAGTCGCTTCGCGTTGTTCCTGCAACCTTCCGTTCGGTCGCTCAGACCGTCGTGGTTGAAGAAGCATCCGAGTCGCTTCAGGTTGTTCCAGCGACCTTTAAAACCGTTCAGCAGAGCATGGTCGTAGAAGAGGCTTCGCAGTCGCTTCAAGTCGTCCCTGCAACCTTCCGTTCGGTTTCTCAAACGGTTGTGGTCGAAGAAGCATCTGAATCGCTTCAGGTTGTTCCAGCGACGTTTAAAACGGTCAACGAGTCGATCGTAACGCGTCCTGCTTACGAGCAGCTTCAAGTTGTTCCAGCGACCTTCAAGACCGTTCAGCAGCAAGTTGTTGTTGAGCCAGCATACCAACAGGTTCAAGTCGTTCCTGCTACGTATAAGTCCGTCAGCGAAACTGTCGTTGTCGAGCCTGCATACGAGCAGCTTCAAGTTGTTCCAGCGACCTACAGAACGGTTCAGGAAACTGTCGTTGTTGAGCCTGCACACCAGCAGCTCCGCGTCGTTCCAGCGACCTACAAGTCGGTCAGCGAAACGGTTGTTGTTGAGCCTGCATACGAGCAGCTTCAAGTCGTTCCAGCGACCTACAAGTCTGTAACCGAAACGGTTCAGTCTCAGGAAGCTTCGGAAAGCCTTCAAGTCGTTCCTGCGACGTACAAAACGGTTCAAGAGACCGTTGTTGTTCAGCCTGCA
>CAZXMX010000096.1:0-12366 GCA_964641645.1 uncultured Neomegalonema sp. | reverse complement strand
CCCGCTTCGTCAAGGCTTGCACCAAAATTAGCGTTATAGGCACTCAGCGAGAGCGTCGAGGCAATCGCAATCGATGCGATCATGGCACCGCAATAGGATTCAAAGATATCCGAACCCATGCCAGCGACGTCGCCGACGTTGTCACCCACGTTATCCGCGATAACGCCGGGGTTACGAGGGTCATCCTCAGGAATGCCTGCTTCAACCTTACCAACGAGGTCAGCGCCAACGTCAGCAGCTTTGGTAAAGATACCGCCACCGATCCGGCTAAAGAGTGCAACGGTCGAGCCGCCCATGCCGAAGCCTTCGAGCGAATGCGCATCGCCGCCAAGGATCACGTATAGACCGCCGAGGCCGATCAGGCCCAGTGCGCCGACGCTCAAGCCCATGATCGAACCGCCGAAGAAAGCAACGGTCAGGGCGCTTGAAGCGCCATCTGCTTGTGCGGCTGTCGCGGTCCGAACGTTCGCCTTGGTTGCGGCATACATGCCAATCCAACCAGCGATCGAAGAGGATAGTGCGCCGATAAACACAGCGAGGGCGACGCTGAAGCCCAAGAAAATCAGAGTGATGATGATCTGAACGATCAGGAACGCGATCAGAATTGTGTATTCGCGTTTCATGAAGACCATTGCGCCTTCATGGATTTGGTCACCGATTTTCTTAATCGCGTCGGTGCCTTCGTCATATTTCATGACCATACCGTAGAGAAGATAGGCGACGCCCATCCCTACGATACCAATAAGTGGTGGTAAAAAGTCCACGATGCTTCCCATCCCATCTATGCTCGGCAGAAGCCGGCTTTCGCGCGCATCCTCCCGAGGAAACGCAGAATCATTCAAATCTTTCCAAAGTGTGAAAGACAACCACGCGGGCTTTTAATGGCCTTGCCCCCCCTTGTCGATACCGTCTGCGGGCTGGGGAGCGCGGAGGTAGAGATCGTTGTCGTCTAGATCGCTCAGATTGTAGAGGGGAGCGGACAAAAGCAGCGAAATCCGAAAATGGGCGGGATTTTCGGTTGTTTGCGAGCAGTTCAAGTGGGCTTCGATAATTAGTACATCGTAGGTCGCAAAGTAATTCCGTAAATTTGGACGGCGTAAGAAGCGGCAGTTCCGCGATTCCGTACACTGCCCAATCAAAACTTCCAACCTTTACAAGGTAATACATACACCGAACGGGTTGTTGTAGAGGGTTTTATTTACCCCTGACGGTCATTCTGTCTCCAAGGCCGGGGGGCCAAAAACGATCAGACCAGGGGACAGGTTATGACAATGATCAAGAAAGCTGCCGCGTTCATCGCGACATGCGTCTTTACGAGTTCAGCAGCCAACGCTGCCGATCTTTCCGCCGCTAACGCATTTGCTTGCGGTGCACCACACAAATTCCAACATTCTGCTTCAACGCAGACGGGCGCACGCTATACGCGCGGTCAGAGCGTTCGTCATGGACAGGGCGTAAACCCGCAGTTTCAATCGATGGTGAAGCTGAAGATGGTCTATGACTATGGTGATTTCAGCGAAACCGAGCACTGCGGTGGGACGGTTATTGACAGTCGCTGGGTTGTTACCGCTGCACACTGTGTTCAGGGTGCTGAAGGTGACGATACCAAATGGGATCGTATTGAGATCACCGCGGGCGACAAGAGCCTGAAGGGATCGACGACAATCTCGCGCGTTGCCACAGATGTCGTTTGCCACTCCGGCTTCGATTACTCTTATCTTTCGAATGACATCGCACTCATTCGCCTTGACGAGCCACTGCCCGCAGAAATCGTTCCTGCTAAGATGGACAGCTATCGCCGCCCGTCGGTTAGCGCTGGTGGTATCGCCGAAGTTGCTGGCTGGCCTGTAACCGGCAGCAAAGCCGGTCAAACGACGCTGCAAGCACTTGCTCTGTCGGTGAAAAAGGTCGAATGGCCGGGTTACATCACCGTAACCAGCCCGTCGGGTCGTCTTGAAGGCGTCTGCCGCGGTGAAAGTGGTGGCCCGATCGTCGGAATGGCGAACGGTCAGCGTCAACTCGCTGGTGTTCTTTCCGGTATCGAAATGGGCACCGAGAACTCTGCTGGTGAGCCGTGCATGCGCGCTGGTTACGAAATGTACTACACGCCAATCGCTGCCTACCGTAACTGGATCGAAGAAGTTCAGAACATCTGTGACAGCTCGCCAGATACCTGCCGCGGCCAAGGTGAAGCTGAGTTCTTCGTCTCTCAGTCGCCTCTGGCACAAGGTCGCAAGACCCTCGCGGCTTCGCTGTTGGCTGAATTCGGTTCCGACGTGATTAGCCTGAACCCAAGCAGCTATCGCGCTGACTAAATTGCCGAAGACGCTCCCGGTCAGCCGGGAGCGTGATAAACCTGCCCCAGAACGGCGTCCTTCGGGGCGCCGTTTTGCTATTGGGTGTTGGTGGTTCTGACTGAGATACGGATCGCACGCGATCCGGCCTGCAAGCGGACTTCATCAGACCCGTCTACGATCAGTGCCTCACCATCGTTCGCTCGAATGTCATCAGTGCCGAAGATTTCTCCATGACAGCAATAGATGAGATGCGATGCGTCTCTCGACAGCGAGGTATTTTCGTTCTGGAGGAATGCGACTTCGCTCGAAACGCGTGCCGGATGGAACACGAGATTCAGATGTCGAAACCCGCCGTCGATTAACACGCCGCGATAAAGTACATCCCCTGATAGCGCTGCAATCTGACTTTGATCGATGAGCGACACTTCGTTTGTCTTCGTGCAGGTCAAACGAACGCCGTTCCCCTCAACCACCGCGCTGAGACGTCGAAGTCCCGGGAAGAGGGAGTAATAGCAATCCGCCTCGACCCGAGCTGTGCTGACCCGCCACAGCAAACCGCGATCATCGCTTTTGCTGGCAATTTCTTGCGTAATACCGCCCCCGTTCAACCACGGCATTTCCGTGAAACCTGACGGGAGGAGACGTTTCACAACGCTGGATTGGCAAGGATCGCCCGCGTAGCGGCTTCAACGTCGTCCTGACGCATGAGGCTTTCCCCGATCAAGAAACGCCGCGCGCCAACCTTTGCCAGCCTCGCCAGATCGTCGGTCGAGTGAAGCCCAGACTCAGCGACCAAAACACGTCCTTCCGGGATCATCGGCGCGAGACGTTCGGTGGTCGTTAGGCTGGTTTCGAAAGTCTTAAGGTTGCGATTGTTGACGCCGATCAGTGAAGACTTGAGGCGCAACGCCCGCTCCATCTCTTCTTCGTCATGTACCTCGATTAGGGCATCCATACCCCAACCCAGTGCGGCATCTTCCAGTTCGGCGGCCTGCGTGTCTTCCACGCTCGCCATGATGATCAGGATGCAATCCGCGCCGAGTGAACGGGACTCGGCAACTTGCCACGGATCATAGACGAAATCCTTGCGCAGCGCGGGCAGGGCGGTCGCACTGCGAGCGGCAACGAGGTATTCGTCCGCACCCTGAAAAGATGGCCCATCGGTCAGCACCGACAGACAAGCCGCGCCGCCCTTCTCATAGGCATCTGCGAGAACCGGTGGATTGAAATCCTCGCGGATTAGCCCCTTCGATGGGCTTGCCTTTTTGACTTCCGCAATCAGCGCATAACCGCCAGCGGAAACCTTCGCGTTTAGGGCGGCGGCAAACCCGCGCGGCGCATCGGCGGCGCGGGCGGCGGCTTCGACATCCGTGATGGGCCGCTCCGCTTTGCGGGCAGCGACGTCTTCGAGCTTATAGGCTTTGATCTTGTCGAGTATGGTGCTCATGAGGTCCAGTCTATCACGGCAAGGCCGTTCGCTTTCAAATGATTGTTCGCGCGGCTGAACGGTTTCGAGCCGAAAAATCCGCGCCGGGCCGATAGAGGAGAAGGATGCGCGCTCTCAATGATCAGCGCATCGCTGCCGTCCCCCCTGTCAATAAGTGGACGAAACGATTGCGCATGTTTTCCCCACAAAATCCAGACGATCTTATCAAGCGATGCCACCAACCGAATGACATCTTCAATCAGACCCGCCCATCCAAGTCGCGCATGGCTCCCGGCATCGCCCTCGCGCACCGTTAAGGCGCTGTTGAGCAGTAAGGCGCCTTGCCGGGCCCATGACATGAGGTCGCCGCTATCGGGTTGGCCGCCGATATCCTCTTTCAGCTCTTTATAAATGTTGTTCAGCGAGCGTGGCAGCGGCGTCACATCGGATTGCACCGAAAACGCCAAGCCATTTGCGTGGCCCGTCGTGGGGTAGGGGTCTTGACCCAAAATGACCACACGCACGTCCCGTGGTTGAACCGCACGCAAGGCCGCAAAGACATTTCCACTCTCAGGTAAGATGGGTTCGTTCTCAGCCGATAGCTTGGCCGATACAGACGCAAAGCCATCGCCCTGAAAGAAGGGTAGGTCGCGCCAAGCGCCAAGCGTTTCAACCGACGCCGCAAGCTCATCCGCATACTCGCTCATCCGGCGTTGGTCACCCGTACCAGACCGTCAAGCGCCGCACGGGCAGCACCCGTGTCGATGCTCTCGGCGGCAAGACGAGCGCCTTCGCGTAGATCGCCTGCCTTGTCTGCGACGACGAGTGCCGCTGCCGCATTCAGCATCGCGGCGTCGCGGTACGCACTTTTCTCTCCGTCCAGCAATTCAGAAAGTTTCGCAGCGTTTGCTTCGGGGTCTCCCCCCACAATGTCTTCGAAAGGATGCAGAGGGAGTCCCGCGTCTTCCGGCGAGACCGTAAATTCGGTGACAAGGCCGTTTTCGACGGCACAGACTTGAGACGGGGCAGAGATCGCGATTTCGTCGGTGCCATCACCGCCATGAACCAACCAAGCCTTCTCCGTCCCCAATGCTCCCAGTGTTTCCGCCATTGGCTTGATCCAATCGGCTGAAAACGCACCAGACAATTGGCGCTTCACACCAGCGGGGTTGGTCAGCGGCCCTAGCAAATTGAAGATCGTCCGAACGCCCATTTCCATCCGGATTGGCATCACGTGGCGCATCGCCGAATGGTGATTTGGCGCGGCCATATAACCGATGCCTGCTTCGACCAATGACTTCTCGATCGCCTCCACGCTTGCATCGAGGTTCACCCCCAGAGCCGTCAAAGCATCCGAAGCGCCGGACTTCGACGACAACGCTCGGTTTCCATGCTTGGCAACCGGAACCCCCGTGCCGGCCACGATCAGTGCGGCAGCGGTCGAGATATTGAGTGTGCGTTTGCCATCGCCGCCGGTGCCGACGATATCCATCGCTCCGGCGGGCGCTGTGACGGGCAAGGCTTTCGCGCGCATGACCGAGGCGGCCCCAGCGATTTCATCGACCGTCTCGCCCCGCATCCGCAGGGCCATGAGGAACCCGGCCCCCTGCGCAGGCGTCGCCGAACCCGACATGATCGCCTCGAAAGCTTCGGCGGCTTCATCCCGGGTGAGCGCCCGCTCCGTCGCGACGCCGATCAGGGGTTTTAACTCAGCCATCAAGCAGCCTCCGCCAGCTTCAGGAAATTCGCCATCAGGGTTTTGCCGTGTTCACTTCGGATACTCTCAGGATGGAATTGGACGCCGTGAATCTGATGCTCCTTGTGAGAAACGCCCATGATCGTTCCATCATCGGTTTTTGCGGTGACTTCGAGACAATCGGGTAGGCTTTCTGGCTCGATGGTCAGCGAGTGATACCGCGTCGCGTCGAAACCATCGGGAATGTCCTTGAAGATGCCTTTGCCCGAGTGAGAAACCTGACTGATCTTGCCATGCATAATGGCATCCGAGCGCACAATCTTGCCGCCAAATGCCTCCCCAATCGACTGGTGGCCGAGGCAGACCCCAAAAATCGGAATATCAGCGGCAGCGCGGCGAATCAGATCGACACAAATTCCGGCTGTCGAGGGGTCACAGGGGCCTGGAGACACGACAATTGCCTTAGGGTTGAAGTCAATGGCTTCTTCAACCGTCATGGCGTCGTTGCGGACCACATGGGTTTCCGCCCCGATCTCGCCGAGGTAATGCACGAGATTGTAGGTGAAACTGTCATAGTTATCGATCAACAGCAGCATAAGTCGGGCTTTCGGGCGCTAAATGCGCAGACCTGTTAATGCGGTGGCAAGCCCTAATGCGTCAAGGTTTCCGCGATGATCTCTTTATCGCGTAAAACCATCGTTCTGCGCCCAATCATGGGTATGGCTCCGGGCTTTGCCCTGACGGTTGTCGTTTGCATTGTCGCTTTGGGCGTCACGGCGGCGGTGGTACTCGACGATATCAGCAAGATTGGCACTGAGAACACGCCGCTGGATGCGGCAACGAGTGGCAGTTTTCAGCGACCAGAAATCAACATTGTTCAATCGGCTTCAGCGGATAGCGCGCAACCTTGGTTGAGCAATGCCGCACCGTTTCCGGCGACTGACCCAGCGCCTCGGATGGCCATTGTCATCGTTGATGATGGTTCTGACGCCACAGCGGCTCTCAGCGCGATGCGGTTGTCGGTGCCGGTAACGCTGGCGATTGCGCCAACGGCAGATGCCGCTGACAAACGAGCAGAGGCGGCGCGTCGACATGGGCGCGAGGTCCTGTTGCTCCTGCCGATGAAAGCGGAGAAAGAATTCGACGACACACCAAACCCGATCGCCATCCACGTTCCACACAGCGAGCTGATACGTCGGATGAACTGGAATCTTGCTCAGTTGGATGGGTATGTCGGCGTGATGAATCGCTTCGGCGAATCCACCACGCGTGACGCCGGGACGATGCGGTCGGTCTTGGAGACCCTGCAATCAAACGGCCTCAGCTTCATTGACTCCCGCGCTCATGCAGACAGCGTCGGCAGTGCCGTTGCGCGTCGAATGGGGGTGCCGACTGGGGATAGCGTCGTGACCATTGAAGCGGGAAGTAATGCCGAGACTCTCACCGCTGGTTTGAGTGCAGGTCTCAGTCATGCCGAAAGATGGGGAACATCAATCGTCACGATCCCGGCCGAACGAAAGTTGATCGCAACGTTACAGCAATGGATCGCCGATACGCCTTCAAAGGTTCGGCTAACCCCTGTCACGGCGGTAATTAAGCGCCTGCGCTCCGGGAAAATCTAATCGGCGTCGGTTATTATCTGAAGCGACGAGTCGGATAAGTCCCGGGTCTGCTCTCAAGCAACCAAGTATTTGTTGGTGTCACGCCACGTTGAAAAGCTGCGTCGATCAAGTTGATGGGTCAGGCCCGTGCGTTCATCATCGACCAATTCGCCGGGAACCCCGTTGGGACGTACCGATGATCGCAGGGTTTCGGCTTGCTCAAATGTTTCTAGCAATTCGTTGATGACATCAATCTGTCGGTCAGTGCCGACCTTGGCTCTCAGGTTTTCGTGGTTCGCAAACAGGGTTCCAGTTTTGGCCAGAAGGTTGTCGAGAAATGCCCGAGCATCAATGTTCATGATCCCCAGCCAATTGGCCATATCCGTCAGGTCGAAACTGCCGCGCAGCGTATCCGCAATCAGAGACTCCTCGAAGTTGAGATCCCAAAGCTTTTGATAATGCGCCATCCGTTCTGTGATGGGGTTCTGATAACCCGCAAACATTAGCGCTTTCTCGGATGTTTCGTTTAGTGGGAACATCGAAAGGTGGTTGTAAAACGGAATACCTTCTTTGGTTTGGTTGAGGATCGAAACGCTGACGGGCTTCGACTGCTCGATTGAGTGACGGAGAGGATCAGTGTCTGCCGGATCGGTAGATGACGTTTGTAGAAAGCGACAGTTGTTGCCAACGACTTCATCCTCCGAGTAGCCCGTAAAGTCATAGAAACGACGGGTCGCGAAAGTAATCGGGATATCTGGTTGTCCCGCGTCAGCGATGACGGCACAGCCTTTATAATTGGATTGAAAAACCCGGTTTGTGGGGTGCGTCGTTCGCTGAACTCTCATCTGGATGTCCCTTTGGAATAAATCTGCTGGAAACCTTCCGTGTCGGACTGCAGTACAACGTTTGATGGTAAACGAAATCTTACTCATCACTCGTTAGTGTTGAGCGTTGAATAAAATACAATATTTTTCCGGTGACCCATTTACGGCGGCGGCGCTGAGAACATTTGAGTTCTGATTTGAATTTTCGGAATGAACGGCCAGACGCCAAACTTCATATCAGGCAATTGTGCCTGCTCACTCCGTCGGCATGACCCGATAGATCAAATCTCCATCCGCTTCGGCGTCGGCCTCAGCGGCCTTCACGAGGTCGGCATGGAGGGGTGATTTGATACAAACCGGGTCGGTTGCCGCCGCGTCCCCGGCAATGGCCATCGCCTGACATCGGCACCCGCCAAAGTCTTTGGACTTCAACTCGCAAGACCGACACGGCTCCTGCATCCATTCGAAACCGCGGAACGCATTGAACGCATCGCCGCCGTACCAAATCTCTTTGAGCGGGGTATCGCGGGCGTTGTCGAAGGTCAGCCCCTCGATGGTATGGGCTGCATGACACGGCAAGACAGAACCATCCGGCGCGATATTGATCCCGGTCGAGGCCCAGCCTCCCATGCAGGGTTTTGGATAATCCGAATGGTGATCGGCGGGCACATAGTCGATGACCAACACACCTTGCAGCCGTTCGCGCGCCTCGTTGACGGTGAGGCGGGCTTGCTTGGCTTGTTCCCGTGTCGGCATCAGCGCCGCCCGGTTCTTCGCGGCCCAGCCATGAAACTGAACTGTCGCGACCTCTAGCCTACGCGCGCCCATATCGAGGGCAATCGCGATCGTCTCATCCAGACGATCGAAGTTCTTTTTATGCATCACCGCATTGAGCGTCAGCGGAAAGCCGATCTCACCGATCCATTCGGCGACCTGCATCTTTCGGTCGAAGCCGCCTTTATAGCCGCCGACCCAATCCGCCATTTCCGCATCGACGCCTTGCAGCGAGAGTTGGACATGATCGAGGCCACAGTCATTCAATGCCTCTAAACGGCGCTTGTTCAGGCCAATCCCAGACGTGATCAGGTTCGTATAAAGTCCAACTTCACTCGCATGGCTGACCATTTCTTCGAGATCACGTCGCGACGCCGGTTCACCGCCAGAGAAATGCACATGCAGCACGCCCATCTCAGCGGCTTGCGTGAAGACGTTTTTCCATTCGTCGGTCGTTAGCTCGCGATCCTTGCGTTCAAGTTCTAACGGGTTGGAACAATACGGGCAGGCGAGGGGGCATCTGTGCGTCAGTTCCGCAAGCATCGCCATCGGCGGGTTCGGGCGCGGGACACTCATCGGGCTTCCACCATACGCCGTGCCATTAGTCCAGACAGATAGGTCCGGGCATCGCCTGAAATGCGGTCCAGCGGCGCATCGTATTTCTTCGCGAGGATCGCTGTGATTTCGCCAAAGGTCCGCGTGCCATCCACTTCATCCAAGATTGCACGGCCAATATCGTCCAGCTTCAGCGCGCGCTCGGGCGCGAGCAGCAGCCAAACATTCCGCACCTTATCGAAATGCGGACGAACGCCGCGAAGAATGACAGGACGATCATTGTCTTTGAGTTCAATGCTCATGCCGCGCGCTCGGCGAGCAAACCGTCATTCGGTTGCCAAGCCCCCGGCGGAATACGAGCGGGCGCAACGTACCCCGAATAGAGCGCATCAAGCTGCGACCACAGCACATCGGTTTTGAAAACCAATGCCGCCGCCGCCGCGTCTTGCTTCTCCAGCGTATCCGCATGATCGAGAACATAGGCCAGTCCAAACGCCACATCCTTAGGCGCTTCCTTCAGGCGGTTCTTGAAATAGCCAAGACTGCTGTCGTCGGCGAATTCATAATTGGCCAGCAGGCCCGTGATCCGCTCTGCATGAATTTTTGGTGCGAACAACTCCGTCAATGAAGCCGCGACGGCCTCTAACATCGTCGCCTCACGAACAAACCGCACATAGGCGTCGACGGCAAAACGGGTCGAGGCCATGATCCCGACGCCCGACGATACATAATCCGGATCAAGTCCGACCGCTTCGGCAAGGCGCAGCCAACGCGCGATCCCGCCTTCTTTCTCGTCCGATCCGTCGTGGTCTTCAATCCGAGAGCGCCAAGCGCGGCGCAACAGCGGGTCGTCAACGCGTGACATGAACGCGGCGTCTTTCATGGGGATGCGGCTTTGATAGTAATAGCGGTTGATCACCCAAGCCCGCACTTGGTCGGGAGTGCAGCCGCCAGAGTGCAGCAGGTCATGGAACGGATGCTTATCGTGATAACGATCCGCGCCGATCTGACGAAGACGCGCCTCAAAAGCGTCACGGGATGCAGCAGCCTTCATAGCGTTACCTCCATGCCGTCAAAAGCGACTTCCCAACCGGATGCTTCCACTTCTTTTCGCTCGGCAGAGGCGGGATTCCAAACAGGGTTCGTATTGTTCATGTGGACGAAGATTTTCCGTTCGATACCCAGCGGTGCAAAAGCAGCCATCGAGCCGCGCTCGCCAGTCATCGACATATGTCCCATTCGCGCGCCAGTCTTTGCGCCAACCCCGAGGCGGATCATCTCTTCGTTCTCCCAGACGGTGCCGTCAAAGAACACGAGCTTGGCACCGCGCATCCGTTCTGCCAAGGCCTCAGTGACTTTGGCGCAGCCGGGCAGGTAAAAGGCTTCGCTGGTTCCGGCACGAAGACAAACCCCAACCGTTTGCTCGCCCTCCAGTTCGGTATCGACGGTATCGCCTTCCATATAGAGCGGAACCTTGCCCGGCACGACGAACAGCTCTGCGGTCAAACCGGGGGCGATTTCGAACTGAGCACCGAGGGCGACGACCTCGCGCGTGACGAAAGCAGGATCGAGTGCGCGGAAAATCGGGTTCTCATCCAGAACTTCGGCAATGGCCGCCGTCGTGAACAGCTTGAAGGCTTGCTTCTCGCGCAGGGTTAGCAGCCCAACCACATGGTCAATATCGCCATTGGTCAGCACCACGCTCCGGATCGGGGAATCCCTTGGACCCGTGGGGTGCAGCGGCGGCGCAGCGGCAATCTGATAGCGAATATCGGGAGAGGCGTTCAGGATCGCCCAATCCGCTCCATTGGCCGAAAAGGCCACTGAAGACTGAGACGCCGCCGGAATGGAACCATCCCTGGCGGCGTTACAGTTTTGGCAACCGCAATTCCACTGGGGCAATCCCCCACCGGCAGCAGCGCCTAATATTCGAGCCCGAAGATGCGTCACCACAATTCCGCGCTCTGATTTTTCTTAGAACAGCACGCCTTCATCATCGGCTGGGAAGTACATGTTGATTTCCATGCCGCAGGTTGCTTCTTCGATCGTTGGTGTCGTCCAAGCCATAACGTCCTCCATCTTATTATTACCTCCGCCGCCCTCAGGCGTCGTGTGGGACAAAGAAACATCGCCTTTCAACAGGCGTCAACGGTTTTTAAGCCAAAATCTCGTGAATACGGGGCGTTTACGCGGTTTTATGCCGCAGCTTACCCGTAAATCGTACGGTTGAGCACCTCCGCACGTCAAAATTCACCCCTATGAGGCGAATCTCCGTGGTCCGCCTAGTCAGGCGTCAGATCACTCGCAGACCGCATCGACGATGATTTCGACCTTCAGGATTTCGCGGGCCAGCTTGGCTTCGCCGCATGCGCGGGCCGGTGCATGACCTTCAGGGACCCATTCATTCCAGACCTCGTTCAGACCCGCGAAGTCTTTCATATCGGCAAGCCAGATTGTCGCGCGCAGCATTTTCTCACGCGAACTGCCAGCTTGCTCGAGCAGCGCGTCGACCTTCGCGAGACAAGCCGCTGTCTGCTCTTGGATCGTCTCGCCCTCGGCGACCTGACCGGAGAGATAGGCAATGCCGTTATGCTTGACGATTTTTGATGAACGGGCGGAGGTGTCGATGCGGGTAATCATGATGGTCTCACTTGCGTTGAAAATGGCAACTGAAGGTTTCGATTTACGAACTATCCTGCTCAGACGCTAAACGTCGCAATTCATCCGGGACTGAAGCAATCGCGTAAGTGCTCTTTGCGAAAATTTGCTCATTTACACGTTGTACCTTGCGATCCTCCACACTTTGAACCCGAGAAGATCTTCGTTGCGACCAACGAATAGCGCTTGTTGGAGAAATCGGCATTATAGCGTAATTTCCCTGAGCGCCTTGGAAGAATGCGGAGACATATTCTCCTGAAATAAATTTCGTATCGTCCTTGGTGAGAATTACTGACATGTACATGTTTCGCAGCATGTCGGCCGTCATTGGAATTGGGTCTAGGATTGCTTGCTTCATGGCTGACTGGTGTGCTTCGAGCAAGAACTCCTTACTAAGAATTTCGTTTGAGGGAATGATTCCTGTTTTGGCAAAGTGACTTTGAATCACGTTTCGTAACAAATTAAGCGCTGTTTCATCTTGCTAATGGGATGGACCGGCTGCTTCCCCAGCGGGTTAGCCTGAAAAGGCTATCAC
>CAZXMX010000095.1:0-12432 GCA_964641645.1 uncultured Neomegalonema sp. | reverse complement strand
CGAAACACCAATAAGTGCGTTTCTCAGTTTCATCCAAATTCCTCCCAAGGTTTAGAAAATATGAAGATCATCCAACCGTCTCCGAGCGCCGGAGTCCATAAGTTTTTGCCCGTGCAAACATATTTTTCGACGTGACAACCGATCTTAAGCACGAAGTGTGGGAGGCAGGATGGCCTGAGGGGAGAGCTGTGAGGTCGTGTCGAATTGAAGGCTGGACCGTTGCACGCTTTGATTTCACCCTGACTCGCGTAACTTTAGGGTCGACTCTTTGAGGAGATGGATCGGATCTCCTGTTCGCCCGTCACGCATACGCTCGACAAGCAAGCGCATAGAATCCGCGCCAATCCCATCAATGTCCTGCGCGATCGTTGTAAGGGCCGGCGACATATACTGACTCAGCGGGTGGTCATCGTGACCGGTGATCCTAAGAGCGCGGCGCGCTTCGCTGCTTTTAGCGAACAGGCCGTATTTGTTTGCTGCGCGGATCGCTCCAATTGCGACACGATCATTGGCGCACAGAATTGTCGCATCGACGTATCGTCCGCGACTAAAATGGCCGTCCATAACCTCGCAACCAAACTCTTCGAAGCGCCATGAGCTTGTGGTGCCATCAGTTTCTACGAGGCGACTTTCGAACCCAAGCTCTCTCATCTTTGTTCGATATGCTTCTTCGCGCTCCAGTGCGTTCCTGTTCAGGCCGGGCATACCAAGGAAAATTGGGGCATCTCCAGTCCGGCAAAGGAATTCAACGATCGCACCGATACTGTCCGTGTTGTCAGTTCCAACAAAATCCGCATCAGGAATTTTGCTCGCGGGTTGCGAGTCTACAAAGACAATAGGAAAGTCACGATTTGCTGCGAGAAAGGCTTTGCTCGTCTGCTCCGAACCCAATGGGGCAATGATTGCACCATCCACATTCATTGAGCGCAGTTTACTTACAGCATTCGACTCGGTTTCTGGGTTTCCCTTCGAACTCTGCGTAATTATCGTGAGTCCCGCAGACTGTGCTGCGACCTCAATCGAATCGAGTAAGCTCGCAAAGAAAAGATCTTTGTAATGTGGGACAATTACACCAATTAACCCGGTCGACTTTCTGTTCTGTCGGGTTGCAAGAAAGTTGTAGACGTAATCGACCTCGGCCAAGCCCTTTTCGATCTTTACAACGGTCGACGGCAGAACGTTTGCTGGATCTTCGAAGTAACGCGCGAGTGTCGGTCGAGAGATGCCAATCCGCGCCGATAACTCTTTCATGGTTTGAATGCGAGGTTTGAGCACGCTTACGACATCCTCCATCGGCACTGCCTGATTGTACTAACAAGCTTCAGCCTAGACTTATTTTGACATGTGCAAAATGAAAGTCTACCCCTTTTGGCAGAAGCGAAGAAGGTCAGTGCCGGACACACCGGTCTCAGGCTCCGTTATCTGCGGTGAACGTGCGAGAGGAAAAGTACCTTGAAGAAAATCGTCGTCATCGGTGAAGTTCTTGTGGAGATCATGGCTGACACCACCGGTGACGGTTTTAAGACTCCGCAACCTCTAACCGGTCCATTCCCCTCCGGTGCGCCCGCGATTTTTGCCGATCAGGCAGCGAAGATGGGCCAACCCGTTGGTGTGATTTCCTGCGTTGGCGATGATGATTTTGGCCGAATCAACCTTGAGAGACTGGCCGATGATGGCGTGGATATCTCCTGCGTCCATGTTCATGCTGATCTGCCAACTGGGAGCGCGTTTGTCAGGTATCGCGATGATGGTTCGCGAGATTTCATCTTCAATATCAAGCACAGCGCATGCGGTCAGATCGTGATTACGCCAAGCGTAACGACGCTGATAGAGACGGCCGATCACCTGCACGTTATGGGTTCGTCGCTATCCAATGCGGAATTTATCAAGCTGAACATCGAGACTGCTGAGGCGCTCAAGGCTCGCGGTGGTACAATCTCCTTTGACCCTAATCTTCGGAAGGAAATGCTCTCCGCTCCGGGAATGGCTGATGCGATGGCCCAAATCGTTTCGCTGACAGATCTGTTCTTGCCGAGTGGTCCCGAGCTAACGTTGCTGACTAAAGCAGATGACGAAGCCAGCGCGATCGCAGAGTTGTTGCGTCGCGGAGTGCGAAGTATCGTGCATAAGAATGGGTCCGCTGGAGCGCAATATCACGATGCGCATGGTGTCACTGCCGTCGAAGCCTTTAGCGTTGATGAGATCGATCCAACGGGTGCGGGCGATTGTTTTGGTGGAACGTTTACAGCGCTTTGGCTGCGCGACACGGCACCAGCAGAAGCTCTGACAATTGCCGCCGCCGCTGGAGCGCTCGCAGTAACGAAGCGGGGGCCGATGGAAGGAGCGACCGATTTGCAGGGGATTACGCAGTTTATCCAAGCGAATAGAAAGACTTCATAATGTCCGATTTACTTCTCTCTCTCCCCAGAGCGTATCGCGATGGAAAACACCTCGGAATTACTTCGGTTTGCTCAGCCCATCCCATCGTGATCGAAGCGGCGCTGCAACTGGCGAATGAGAGCGGGAAAACGGTTCTGATTGAGGCTACCTGTAATCAGGTCAATCAGGACGGCGGTTACACAGGCATGACGCCAAGCGATTTCCGCGCATTCGTTGAGGGCATCGCGGGTAAGGTTGGTCTAGACCCAGGAAAAATAATCCTCGGGGGAGACCATCTCGGCCCAAACCCTTGGAAGCACCTGCCAGCTGAAGAGGCGATGCAGAAAGCCGAGGCAATGATCGCCGATTATGCCAAAGCGGGCTTCACCAAACTCCACCTCGATACATCGATGGGCTGTGAAGGAGAGCCGGAAGCACTACCCGACGAAAAAACTGCAGTTCGCGCAGCTCGGCTCGCAAAGGTCGCCGAAGCTAATAAAGGACCGACCACCCCCGTCTACGTGATTGGGACGGAAGTACCCGTACCCGGAGGCGCGACGCACGAGCTGGATGAACTCGAACTCACAAAGCCAGACTCTGTTGCGACGACATATAATGTGCACAAGCGCGCATTCGAAGATGTCGGACTACAAGACGCGTTCTCGCGTGTTGTAGGCATGGTCGTGCAGCCTGGCGTCGAGTTCGGTCATACGGATGTTGTGCAATTTGATGCGCTAAAGGCGAAGGCGCTGTCGGCCACTTTAAATTCTCTTCCAGGAATTGTTTTTGAAGCGCACTCCACCGACTATCAATCGGACGACAATCTTCGCGCGTTGGTCGCAAACGGGTTTTCAATTTTGAAAGTTGGTCCTTGGTTGACCTTTGCGATGCGAGAAGCGCTTTATGCTCTGGATGCCGTCGCGGATGTCATCGAAGGTGAACTTCCAAAGGGAGGCGTGATCGCCGCGATGGAAGGCATCATGAAAGCCTCACCGGATAATTGGCAAAAATACTATACCGGGGATGAGACCGAACTCTGGCTGCAACGTCACTTCAGCCTTTCAGATCGCATCCGATATTATTGGCCCGAACCCAAGGCCCGCAAAGCGATAGAGGACCTCTACACTCGCCTAGAGGGCAAACAATTACCGCAACCCGTGCTCAGTCAGTATTTGCCACTGGCTAAATCTCGCGGCGGCGTCTCGGATTGTCACGCCTTGCTCGTCGACGCTGTGCGCCGGGTGCTTATATCTTACGAGGATGCGGTGAGTCCAAAGACGTAGGTTCGATCTCTTTAAGCTAGCTGTGCACGAAAAAGTGTCTCGCCCTACCGCGTGCCCTCTTGGAATTGTCGGTCAATCGGCGGAGGGTCTTTTTCTGCAACGCTTGAACAGGAAGTCACGTGTCTGAACCCTCTCGCATTCCAAATGGAAAGACTCGTTCCATCGCGTTGCTTTGCCTCGCGCAGATTGCTGCGATGAGCTTGTGGTTCGTTTCTGCTGCGGTACTGCCGGAGATGACTGCCGAGGGTGTTCTATCGCGCGCGCGGGGTGCCGCGCTGTCCAGTGCGGTTCAAATTGGCTTCGTGATTGGAGCGTTAGGATTTGCCATTCTGGGGTTGGCGGACAGGTACGATCCAAGACGTGTTTTCCTCATCAGCGGGCTCGTTGCTGCAATCGCCAATGCTCTCCTTCTTGTCACAACCATCGGCGGGATTGAGCAGATCACGCTTCGCGCGATCACGGGTGCAGCCTTGGCAGGGGTTTATCCTGTGGGGATGAAGATCGCGGTTGGTTGGGGGCAAAAAGATCGCGGCTTACTCATTGGTCTTTTGGTTGGAGCGTTGACGTTAGGTTCCGCATCGCCGCATCTGATTGCGTTGCTTGGTGGCGTGGACTGGCGAATGACGGTCGGCGTTGCCTCGGTGCTTTCTGCTGCTGGAGCCATACTCATCCTCTTTGCGCAACTCGGCCCCTTTCACGCGCGGGCCCCTCGCTTTGACCCCCGTGTTGTCGCGCAAGCATGGACGAACCGACCGGTGCGACTCGCCTATGCCGGGTACCTCGGACATATGTGGGAGCTTTATGCGTTCTGGGCTTGGTGTGCAGCGATCGCCGGGGCGTCCTTTGCGCTTGCTGGGCATGCCAACCCTGAAACGGCGGCCCGCCTCACGGCTTTCTCGGCTATCGCGTTGGGTGGTTTTGCCTGTATTCCGGTCGGTATGATCGCAGATCGCATCGGCAAAGCGCGTGCGGCCCAAGCGATGATGATCCTCAGTGGTCTTGCCGGGCTCGCAGCCGCGCTGTCGTTTGGCGGCCCGGTCTGGTTAATGATCGTCGTCTTAGTGCTCTGGGGCGTGTTCATTATCCCTGACTCAGCGCAGTTCTCGGCTCTCGTGGCAGACGCAGCGCCGCCTGAGAGCGTGGGAAGCCTGATGACGTTCCAAACAGCGCTGGGCTTTGCCTTGACCGCAATGACAGTCCAAATCATGCCGATGTTGGCGGCGGCAATCGGTTGGCCGCTTACCCTTGCCATCATGGCACTCGGACCGGCCTTTGGAATCGAAGCAATGCGCCGTAGCATTCGCTTGACCGCAGCGCCGAATTGAGGCGTATCTTGATGTCATGAAATTGGCGAATGATCCTATTACAGAAACTGCGGCGAAAAGGCCTCCCGAGCAGGTCATGCGGCTCTCTCGAATGGGCTGTTTCCACCAGACTCGGCTCAGTTTTATGCGGGTTTTACTTCGGCGTTTGAAGGCTGACGGTTGGCGTTTTGATCGCCCGGTCTGGCGAATTGATGAGAGCGGGGTGGGCGTTGCGACCTATCGTGCGCGGGGACCGCAGCACACCTACACGCTTGTCGCGTTCGCCCATGATCTTCCCGCCGAAAGCCGATCGGATCGTGTGATCGCCGAGGCATGGGATTCGACCTTTACGTTGGTTGATGGTGAACCCACTGAGGCAGATCTTACCCGTCTTGCGGCGCATGTACCCTTGCAGGAGGCCGGACGGCTATCACAAAGCGAGTTTGTCCTTTCCAGAGCCAATCGCTCGGTGCGCCTTTTTGAGCATGTCGTGGACTCATTGTCGCGCGGCGCCCAACCAGACCCCGCTCTAATTGAGCCTGTTGGCTATTTGATGCGAACAACAGCCGTTTACGGGTCCGGTAAGTTTGGCGCTGCGGATCGCGATCTCTGGGCAGAACGTCCGGAATTTCAAGGTTCTTTCCAACCGGAACTGCTGAGCGTCTGGCTGATCCGCGCCTTTACGCTTGATTTTACTGAGCACATGGCAGCCGCCCGAGCGCCGGAGACGGCGGTGACCCTGAAACCTGACTTGAGGCGACGATTTGGGGTGGGCAATTCGACGGGCCTTGGCATGGCGCCCTTTTTGCTCAATCACCCCACTTTGATCCACGCCTGGATCAATGCGCGCGAAACGGCCCTTGCTCGGGTGCGATCGGTGAAACATCCAACACGGGATGAGGCAGCGCGGTTTACGAACCTCGTGGCCCGTGCTGCTATCAATGCCGGGACGTGGCGCGTTGAGCATCAGCAACAAGCCGAGAAGTGCGACGGCCTGCGGTCAGATTTTGCGTTACTTGATACCCATCTCGCGACCGACCCACTAAATACGGCTTACCCTTGGGATGCGCTTTACCAATGGAGCGAGCAGAACCTGACGGTGGAGGGCCAAGAACAACTCGTTTCATTGTTGCTCGAAGCCTACGGCCCGCTGGTCGATGATCTTGCTGATACGATGAGTGCCGATGAATCGCGCCTGACACCGATCGACGGCAAAATGTCGATCGGCAGACTTAAAGCTCATCTCCGCAAGATCTATGCTTGGGCGGCGCAAACTGATTTTCGAACCCCTGAGGCGCAGGCGCGAGTTTGGTACGTTTCGGAGGAAAAGCTGGAGCCTCGCCTTGGCGAACGCTTCGAGGAACCACTTGATCCTTACGAGCAACCTCTCGCGCCGGGCCGTGATGCGATCCTTGCGCTGGGCGATCTGGATCAGTGGGAAGAGGGGAGTTCAGTCGCAGAGTTCCTCATGCGGCACCCCGAACATCGTCATACCGTGCGGCGCGTGCAGATCGCCGCCAGCCATCCTTACGCCGAAATTCGCGACAACACGATTGCGTCGGACATGCTTCCGATTGATTTGCTGCGCTGTAAACTCTCGTTCTTTGGGGCGACGAAATTTGATCCCCGTTCGGATCGCTGGGTGCGGATCACAATGTTTCAGGGTGCACCGTTCCCTGATGAACTAGCGGAAGCCGATCCAGACGACCTCGCATACCCACCACTCTCATGAGTTGGTCCTTAGGAGAAGCGAGAGCGCTGGCGGTTAAAGCAGCGCGCGGTGGCGGCATGGCTTGGGGTATGGCTGACGAAGCAGGCTTTGCAGTGCGTTGGCTGCAGGCGAATGGTGCGCCCGGTCTTGCCGCCCTCGCGTCCTATCTTGAATGGCGGGATGGGTTGCTTGAGCCAAATGATGATCTGTGCCCGCTCCGCCGAGGAACGGCTATCATGGATGCTCAGCGCGAAGTGCCGAGCGACCTCAGCCACATTCGACAACCCCTCTTGCTCGCGCCGTATCTAGCCGGTGCCGAACCTTCTGGAGTTGCCCTGACATGGGATGAGACGAAGGTGATTATTTCCAAAGATGGATTTGTCACGGGGGCGTCCCGGGATGCGCTTCTGACGACGGAAGCGCATTGTCGGACGTCTCCCGCGAGGGCCCAAGCTGGGGCTACTGTCACGCGGATTGCGGAGTCTGAAGCTGGCGCTATCACGCTTTTGGATCACTTCGCTCGCCGTACTTACGCTCCCGCGACTGAAGCTTCGCGCCTCAGCGGCGCCGGGGCGGGAACTACGGACAACGACTAGAGCCATTCCGGATCACCTTGATTCAACAATGTTTCGAAATACCTTGAAGGGTACTGGGAAGCGATATGCCACCCGCTGCAGGGTCCGATCTTGCAGCGAGGCATGACCTTCACCAAGTACAAGCTGCTGAACTTTGCGCGATCACTTGCGCTAAACCCTCAATACGTCTGGCTTTTGCCGCATTTATGAACCAGTGATAACAAGACAAGTCCTGTAAAACACGCTACCGTGACGCTCATTGCCCACGACCCGCCAAAAAGAGGAAACCGCACCACGATGAAATCATCTCGCGCTGTTGCCATTGCCAAACCCGCCGACACACGAGGCATTCGCCTGAGCATCATTGCGCTTTTCGCGATAATTGCTCTTCTTCTTTCGCCAGTTGCGGCCTTTTCACGCGCTGCGCCCGCCAGCTTTGCGGACTTAGCGGAAGAGCTCAGCCCGGCGGTTGTGAATATCTCAACAGCCCAAAAGGTAGAGCGGCCTAGCTTTGGCCCGCGCTCCGGCCCAGATTTACCCGAGGGCACGCCTTTTGAGGATTTCTTCAAGGACTTTTTCGACAAGCGTGGCGGTGAGGGCGGCAATGGAGAACCGCGTACGGTTCAATCCCTTGGTTCGGGCTTCGTGATCGATCCCGCAGGATATATCGTTACGAATAACCACGTTATCGAAGGTGCTGACGAGATCACCGTCAATTTCGTAAATGGCGATGCGCTGGAAGCGGAGCTGATTGGCACCGACCCAAAAACCGATATTGCCCTGCTCAAGCTAATTGACGAGCCGTCCTCGCCGATCCCATTCGTTCCCTTTGCGGACAGTGACAAAACCCGTGTTGGTGACTGGGTGATTGCGATTGGTAACCCGTTCGGTCTCGGTGGCTCAGTATCTGCCGGGATTATCTCGGCTCGTAACCGCGATATCAACGCTGGTCCCTATGACGACTTCCTGCAGACAGATGCCGCGATTAACCGAGGCAACTCGGGTGGACCGCTATTCAATATGGACGGTGAAGTTGTTGGCGTGAACACGGCTATCTTCTCACCGACGGGCGGCTCCGTTGGTGTTGGCTTTTCAGTTCCTGCGAACATTGCGAGCAATATCGTCGATCAGCTTCGTGAATTCGGCGAAACACGCCGAGGTTGGTTGGGCGTTCGTATCCGTCAAGTCACTGACGAACTCGCAGAAGGCCTTCAACTCGAAGAGCCGAAAGGCGCGCTCGTGGAAGACGTTACCTCCGGTGGCCCAGCTGAAGACGCAGGCGTTGAGGTTGGTGATGTCATCCTGTCGTTCGATGGCACGGATATCACGGAAATGCGCGAACTCCCTCGTGCAGTCGCAGGCACCGCAGTAGATGAAACTGTCCGCATGGTTGTTTCCCGTAAGGGCAAGACCCAGACGTTGAAAGTTACCGTGGGCCGCCTCAAAGAGGCTGGCGACGACGAGGAAAAGCCTAAAGTTACCAAGAAAGACGATGATGAGAAGGCCGAGGAGGAAACCTTCGTCGCACTGGGTATGAAGCTTGAAACGCTGGACCGTGCAGCCCGTGAGCGTCTGAAACTTGATAAAGACCTCAAGGGTGCGCTTGTCACGGATGTCGAGTCGACGGGACCTGCCGCCAAGAAAGGCATTCAGCCGGGCGACGTTATTGTCGAAGTCGCGCAGGAAGCTGTGGCGACGCCCGAGGCAGCGAAGGAACGAATTGATGCTGCTGAGAAAGATGGCCGCAGCTCGGTTCTGTTGTTGATTAACCGAAGCGGGGATGTTCGATTTGTAGCGGTACGGTTCCCAAAAGATGAATAATCACGGTTAATCGACCCTCAGTTAAAGAATGTTAAGACACAAAGGTCGCGGAAACGCGGCCTTTAACCATTTCGGTCCCAGACTGGCACTTCATTTGCTCTCAACTTCCGTAACGCGGTTTGCCCCGCCCGCGCATGGAAGAAGAGAACAGTTATGTCCGAATACAGCAAAGTATCCTCGAAGCGTTACAGCCGCAAAGCACGGCCTGTCCTTGCCCTATTGATGGGAACAGTCCTTGTCGGTTGTGCCGCACCTGGCTTTGGCCCCGGCGTGTCCCGATACGAACCAACGTACCTTCGGTTGACCGGCGAGCAAGACTTTGCCCAAGCATTGCGCCGGCATTACCTAGAGCTGGCTACGAACGCATTTGACCGTGGTGACGCGGCGCGCTCCGATTTCTATTCGTTACGGGCTTTGATGGCGGCTGAAGGCAAACTGGCTCACCCCTCCGCGCAGTCAGGAAGCGGAGAAGTCGCCGTAGCGGGTGCTCGCTTGTCGCAACTCCTCATGACGGGCGCACGGACGGGCTCGCCTGACTTGGCGGCTCGGGCGCAAGCAGCTTACGATTGCTGGTTGATCGAGTCAGGGTCAGACGGTGATCCTCAGATTGCTGAGGCGTGTCGGTACAATGCCATGAACGCGCTTGCTGAACTGGAAGGTGCGAGCACGGGTGCACCACTTCACAGCGGCACGACGACCAACGTTGCTCCGACTCAAACGCAGTCTTATGTCGTTCAACCCGGTGGCCAAGGACAAACGATCCACGCTCCGGGTGGCTATACTATCCAAATCATCACCGAACACCACGCCCCCGTGGCGGCACCGGCTCCGGCACATTTCATTCAGACCGTTCCACACGCCGCGCCACAGATGATCGAAACTATTCCCGTGGCTCAACCCGCTCCGGCGATTGAATTCGTAGAAGAAGCACCTATCGTGCAGCAAGAGTTCTTGGCTCCGCCGGTGATCGAGAGTGTTCCCACTGTTGCGGTGGAAACCTTCGCCATGGCTCCGATTGTCGAAGCTGCTGAGGCTGCACCGGCGATCATTCAATCCGCTGCGCTTCCGACCGTGAACCTCGGTCCTGTCCAAGCTGAGCCGATCCTTAATGTCGCACCGATCGAGACTGTTCCTGTTTTTAACACAGCGCCAGTTGAAACATTGCCAGCGGTCGAATTTGCCTCGACGGCTACTTTTGACACCGGCGAAGCCGCTCAGGCTTTGTTGGATGCCAACTCGAACATGGGCGGCGACTTCTCGGTTTTCTTTGGCTTCGACAGCGATGAAGTCACCATTGAGGCGGAAGACGTATTGGTCGATGCCGTCGAGAGAATTCGTTTGAGCGGTGCGCGTCGTATTACCTTGATTGGATTTACGGACTCGATGGGCAACGCGCGTTACAATCAGCTTCTCGCGATGCGCCGCGCTCAGGCAGTCCGTCAGTACTTGCAAGAAAAGCTGGGCGATGCAGTCGTATTTGAAATTTTGCCAGTCGGTGAAGTTCAAGCGGTTCAGACTGGCGGCGACGGCGTGAAAGAAGCCCTCAACCGCAAAGTCCAGATCGCCCTGCAGTAATCACGTTTGGGCGACAAACGCCGACACCAATGGAAAAGCCGCTGCGTTTTGGACGCGGCGGCTTTTCTTGTTCTGAAGTAGATTGAAGTTCGCGCGCTAGGAGGATCTTCGCACGATCAGCGCTTGTTCAAAAAACCCGACAATCGTGTCAAAGCTCACTGAGCGAATGCCTGACCCAAGTGGATCATTGTAAAGAAGGTTCGCGCCAAATCGCTGGTTTGGATCGCTGGTCCACTCAATTCCGCGCACGACGATCATGTGGCGAATGCCAGCAGCTTCATCATGCGGAGCGGGGCGCAAACGGATCAGTAAGGTCTGACCCTTCTTGATGATGTTATGGATTTGCTCGGCTTTACGAGGAACCGTCGCTAACTCAAAGGCCTCTCCGCCAAACAAGGAAACCAGTTTCCCAATCGCAGGAATTTCTCCCGTTCGGGCGCAGATCCCTTTGCGGTCACCGCAGCATTCTTCGACATTCAGTCCATGCGCCAACGCAACAATCGCGCATTGGGTTGGAGCATACCCTTTGTTGACCCAACCAATCGCTTGCTGTGCTGCAGCCGCCCAGCACCACAGAGGTTCTTCCTGAGGCAAGTGAGGAATGTTGTATTCGATAGTGGGCGGCAGGCCGACGGAATCAGGGTGCGTAATGAGGTCTGCACCGACGACACCGATTCCAACGTGATAAAGGGCGAGACCGCCTTTCGGCCCCAGCCCGGTTGCATCCTTGGCGTAAGGAAAGACGTTAGTCGCGCTGCGTTCCTCGTACTGTGGTACGGCGTCGGCGGTCGCGGTGCTTCGCAACGAGGGCGCGCTGGGCATTCGAGCCTCGAACTCACGCTGTAAGCGGTCGAACTCGGCATCACTCAAGTCTGAAACGTTACGCGCTCGGGGCGGCAACGCGGACTCGCGGGCCGACGTAAATGATGTCGCGCGGTTATATACCGGTCGATCCGGTTCAGCGCGGCAGGCTTGGGCCGTTTTCGGTTCCATCGCCGAGTACGGCAATGCTCCCGCGTCTTCGGCGTAGGCGCCGAAGGAAGAGGTCAAAATTCCAGTGGTAACGAGCGCAAGCGACAACATCCGGTTCATACGACATTCCTTTGGGGAACGTTAAAAAGCACGAATGTTTATGACGAATGAACATCGTGACGAGTTCAAGGTCGTCACGGTTTCTTGATGCCTAAAAGCCCTAATCGGGAGCTTCGTTTCTGAAACGTTCGGGATATTGGTGGCTGGTAGTCAACCTGCGCTGATGGTCGTATGGTTTAGACGTGAATACGGAATCATCGACTCAACTGGCTTATTGGATCATCGGGGCTAGCGTCCTGATCGTCTTGGCTTTCGCTGCGATCACCTATTGGAAGATTAGACAGAAGCGGAAATAGCTTGGCGGGGCGTTTTGTTCACCTCAATCCTCTGATCCGCCACATGCCGCTAAGAGTGCCCGGTGCCGTGGGCGTTCGTCAGAAAGCGTGGCGTTGGAAAAACTCAATTCCCAGACGGGGGTGTGCTGTGGCGAGTCCGAGCATCCACGTCGAAAAATCGACCCCCTCGACCCGGGTTACCTGCTGTTTCGGAGCGCGGGGTGCGCAGCGCCACATGAAGCTCAGCCCAGCGTAATCGTATCGACAGTGTCTTTGGTCCCAAAGGCCTTTCAGGTTCGACAGAATGCCGGTGCGCCCTCGGTCTTCATCAACGGCTAGAAACCCAGCCATGATCGCGGGGGAGGCGGTGCCTTGTTCATTCTTCACGAGCCGCGAAACGGCATAGCGTTGGTCGAT
>CAZXMX010000094.1:0-12452 GCA_964641645.1 uncultured Neomegalonema sp. | reverse complement strand
GCCCGGAGAACCTAAGGACCAATGCCATGACTTACCAGCCGAAAGCCGAGTTCCTGCGCGTGATGACGGAACGCGGGTACATGAAAGACTGTACGGACCTAGAGCACCTTGATCAGGCGTTCGCGGCTGGGGTTGTGCCTGCTTATATCGGCTTTGACTGCACCGCGCCTTCGTTGCATGTGGGTTCGCTGCTTCAAATCATGATGCTGCGCTGGCTGCAAAAGTCCGGTCATAAACCGATTGTCCTGATGGGCGGCGGCACGACCAAGGTGGGTGATCCGTCTGGCAAGGACGAGTCGCGCAAGATGCTCGACCTCGCAGGCATCGAGGCCAACAAGCAAGGCATCTTCAGCGTCTTCGACAAATACATGACGTTTGGCGACGGCCCGACCGATGCCGTGATGATGGATAACGCGGATTGGCTCGACAAGCTGAACTACATCGACTTTTTGCGCGATTACGGCCCGCACTTTACCGTCAATCGGATGCTGACTTTCGATAGCGTGAAGCTGCGGCTGGAGCGCGAACAACCGCTGACATTCCTCGAATTTAACTACATGCTGTTGCAAGCCTATGATTTTCTGGAGCTGAACCGTCGGGTCGGCTGCAAGTTGCAGCTCGGTGGGTCGGATCAGTGGGGCAATATCATCAACGGCATCGAGCTGGGTCGCCGCGTGGATCAGGCTGAGCTGTTCGGGATCACCACGCCGTTGATCACCACCGCCGATGGCGCAAAGATGGGTAAGTCCGCCGATGGCGCGATCTGGCTGAACGCCGACATGCGCTCGCCCTATGAGTTCTGGCAGTTTTGGCGCAACACGATGGATGCGGATGTCGGGCGGTTCTTGCGCTTGTTCACCGAATTGCCGCTGGATGAATGCGCGCGCTTGGAAGCGCTGGAAGGACAAGAGATCAACGAGGCGAAGAAGATTCTCGCCACCGAGATCACAACACTCTGTCATGGGGCGGACGCTGCCGCCCAAGCCGAAGAAGCCGCGCGGGTTACGTTTGAACAAGGCGCGCTGTCCGAAGACCTGCCGACGGTCACCTTGACCGCCGAAGACGTGGGCGATGGCATTTCCATCGGCGCTCTGCTGGTCAAGGCGGGCCTCGCCAAATCCGGCAAGGATGCCAAGCGCCTGATCGGGGAAGGTGGCGCGAAGCTGGATGACGGCCCCATTGAAGGGCCAGGTCAGATGCTAACCGCTGACGATCTTGCCGAACCACGCAAACTCAGCGCGGGCAAGAAACGTCATGCGCTCGCGAAGATGGGTTAGGACGCCATCGCTCGGTGGCGTTTTGGCGTGACAGGCCCAGCCGACGAGGCCAACACGGCGCGCACGGTGTCCTGAAATGCCTTGAGGTGAAACGGCTTGTGGAGCACTTCCGCGACACCGAACTTTTTCGTATGCGTCAGAAAGTCGCTTTTCACATACTCGCCGCCGCCGGACATTGCGATAATCCGTAGGTTCGGAATATCGCGGCGCGCGTTCAAGATCGCCTCTAAGCCATCGACACGCGGCATGAACAGGTCGGTAATCATCAAATCAATGCCGACCAAGTTTTCGATATTGAAGGCGGCAAAACCGTTGTCACTTTGGGTGACGGTATGCCCTTCCGCTTGGAGCGTCTCAGCAAGCAAACTGCGCAGCATCTCATCATCATCCAACAACAGAACGTTAGCCATCGATTGAACCTCCGGTTTGATACAAGGCATGCCAGCGCTTGGCATAGATAAACCGTACTGCGTCCAGTCTGAACCAAGTTTTAATTCGACGGTCGAAGGGCGCTGAACTCTCGTCAACTCGACGTGAGAGGTTCGTGCGTTGAGGGTTATGCAGCCAAAGCCGTGTTCACGACATTCACCAAGGCGTCCGGCTCAAACGGTTTATGAAGGACGTTGTCCGCACCGAAAATACTAGCGACTTTTAAGTAATCTTGCTGAAAAGCCGGGCTGCCGCCGGACATCGCGATCACCTTGAGGTCGTCACGTGTTTCCAAAGCCGTCCGAATAGCGTCGAGGCCATCAATCCGCGGCATTACAAGATCCGTGATCATCAGGTCAACAGAGTTGAGCAATTCACCATCATAGGCCGCCAAGCCGTTGTCGCTTTCGACGACGACATGACCCTCATCCCGCAGCGCTTGCGAGACAATCCGACGCAACGCCGCGCTATCCTCAAGCACAAGAATTTTTGCCATCACTCGATCCCCTTGCCCAATTGAGAAAGTCGTCGAAGTCTTCACGAGAAAGTTAGTCGTCGCAGTTTATCGTAAATATTTCACTAAACGCCGACTAACCCTCTAAGTAATCTCACGAATTGCCGCTTCGACACCGCCGGGACTGAAGTCGGCATTCATCTTTGACAAGGCGAGTTCGACTGTTGCGAGGGTTCCTAAAATCATCGGTTCATTCACATGTCCCATGTGGCCAATGCGAAAGACACTGTTGAAGTCCAGACCAATGCCCAGCCCGAGCGTCAGGCTCAATTCGTCCTCACAGAGACGACGCAGGGCCTGAGCATCGAGATCGCCCGTGAGGATCGTCGTCACAGCATCTGAACGGCCATTGGGGTCCGTGATGTTGAGTTCAATCGGGCCACCTTCACCCCAGCGCTCAACGGCGGCACGGACGCCGCGCGCAATGCGATTATGCCGCGCGTAGACCGCGTCCAGCCCCTCCTCCGCGATCATATCGAGCGCCTCGCGCAGACCGAAAAGGTGGTTCACCGGGGCGGTGCCGCAGAAGAGTTTGTAGTACATGTCGGGATGGGCGCGAGGCAGCCAATCCCAATACGCGGAGAGGCATCCATTCTCTTTGCGCCGGGCCATTGCCTTTTCATTCGCAAAGACAAACCCAAGCCCCGGTGGGGTCATCAGACCTTTCTGACAGGCGGCGACCGTCACATCGACGCCCCAACCGTCCATCTCATAGGGCACGCAGCCAAAGCACGCGATGCAATCGACCATATAAAGCGCCGGATGACCCGCCGCGTCGATGGCCTTGCGGATGGCTTCGATGTCGTTCCACACGCCAGTGGCCGTATCAATTTGTACGCCAAGAATGGCTTTGATTTTGTGCTCGCTATCGGCGCGCAGGTGCGCTTCGACGGCAACGGGATCAACGCCTTGGCGCTCGGGACAGTTCAGAGTTTCAACGGTCGCGCCCATTTGTTCAGCCAGCGCGCCCCAACCGACAGCGAACCGGCCCGATTCCAGAACGAGGACAGTGTCGCCCGCCGAAATCGTGTTGAACAGCGCCGCATCCCACGCACCATGACCGTTCGAGATGTACATCATGCAATCGCCGGTCGTCTTTGCGATCTTTTTTAGATCAGGAAAGAGGCTATGCGTAAGCTCTATCAGCGGCCCCTCATAGATGTTGACCATGGGCCGGTTCATCGCCCGCATCACGCGCTCTGGCGTAACGGTCGGGCCGGGGATGGCAAGGAAGTGGCGGCCTGTCTCGATGGGCATGGGGAGCGTCCTTGGATGAATGCCCCTCGGCTATAAGACGTTGTCCCATTGCGCGTCCAGCGTTGGTCAGTCCCTTAACACCATTACCGCTGAGTTTGAGAACGCTGCTCTGCGGCCACGCCAGTAATCCACGCAATAAACGCTTTAACCTCAGGGCGCCTTTCGGCCTTTTTCGTCGTCACCAAATCAAACCCGATCTCGGATCGCAGTTCTTCTTCAAAGGGTCGAACCAGATGACCGGAGTCGATCACATCCCGCAGGATCGGTTCGCTGGCGAGCACGACGCCCTGCCCGGCCACCGCCGCCTGAACCGCCTGACCATAATCGTTGAAGTGCAATGAGCTGATTTCCGGATGGTTCGGCGTATCAACCCGAGCGAACCAACTGTCCCACGTAAACCACGCGCGCGTCATGGCCGCTTTGGGAAGCTGCGAGATATCCCAATGAATTAGAGGAACGCGCATTAAGTCTGAAAGCCGCTTGAGCTTCGGTGGTCCTTTCAACAGCGTCGGGCTACATGCCGGAAAGATCAAATCATCAAACAGCCGATGATGCGTATCGCCCTGATCGGGGACACCGTAGCGAATGGCAACATCCACATCGCTGCGATTGAGGTCAGCGATCTCTTGGGTGGAATCAATCAGAACGCTGACATGCGGGTGCTGCGCGCGAAACGCATCCAACTTTGGCACCAGCCACATTGTCGCGAAAGACGTCTCGACCGAGAGGATCAATCGGGGCTGGCGTTTCTCGCCGCGCATTTTTTCCACCGACGCATCAAGGTGCTGCATCGCCATAGCGAGATCGTCGAGGCCAGAGCGCCCCATGCGGGTCAACGCCAAGCCGCGCCCCTCCCGCTCGATCAGTTTCGTTTCCAGCACCGCTTCGAGACGATAAACCAACTGCTTCACCGCAGCCGGTGTGACCCGAAGTTCCTCAGCCGCGCGATTGTAATTGAGGTGCCGTGCCACGGCTTCAAAGGCGCGCAGTGCATTTAGCGAAGGAAGCCAATCATCGGACATGAAATTAGATTATCTAACTAAAGGGTTAGATCAAATGATTCCCTTTTACGCTTGATTATCGTGAGTATTAGTTCCGATTGTAAGCGAGCAGGCGGCGGCGAACCAACATTTTCGTTTCGCACATCAGACAAACAAACGGGAGCGATCATGCGTTCGAGCGATGGAAAAACCAGAGACCTTGTCACCTCACAGCCCGGTGCGGGTTGGGACTATTCGCTCAACCGGCATCCGTATCACGAAATCGAACGCCCGATGGGACCGCATTACTGCGTCTATAATCGGCGGCACATGGCGGTCTGTTTTGACGATCACGCCACCGAAGACGGCTATTGGCGGCTGCGCCAACAGGTGGCGGTGCTGCACACTGGCGAGTGGCCGTTACAATTTGAAGGGCCGGATGCCGAGGCGTTGCTCAACAAACTCTTCACCAAGGACATCACGAAGCTGAAGGTCGGGCGCTGCGGCTATGGGCTTGCTTGCTATGAGGATGGCGGGTTGATTGTGGACGGGATTCTCGTGCGCCTCGCCGACGACAAGTTCTGGTACGCGCAGGCGGATGGCGATTTTTACAGTTGGGCGCGGGCCCATGCCGCCGGGATGGATGTGCGGATCAGTGACCCAGACGTGTTCGTCTCGCAAGTGCAAGGCCCGAACGCGCTGAAGGTTCTCGAAGCGGCCAGCGACGATGGGATGCCCTCGCCGTTTGGCTACTTTGCTGCGACACAGGTGTCGCTTGGTGGGCAAAAAGTCTGGATCACGCGCACCGGCTATACCAACGAGCTGGGGTGGGAGTTCTATACCGCACCGCACCATGATGCCGAGGCGCTGTGGGCGCATCTGAGCAAAGCAGGCGCAGATTTCGGGATGCGAATTTTCGGCCTCGACGCGATGAACATTCGGCGCATTGAGGCGGGCATTCTCAATGCGGGGTCCGATTTCAATCAAACGACGACGCCCTATGCGGTGGGCCTTGGCATGTTTGTCGATGAGGATAAGGATGATTTCATCGGCAAGGCTGCGCTGGCGACAGCATCGCGAGGGCGGCGCTCGCATGGGATCAAATGCGACGGCGGCGAGCCGCTCATCAGCGGTAAGATTGAGGTCGACGGCGTCGCTGCCGGGGTCGTCACAGCAGGCGCGACCTCACCCTATCTTGGGCATGGTGTCGGGATTGGCTTGATGGACTCAGACGCGCACGGCCCGGATACGGTGATTACCGTCGATTGTCGGGACGGGTCGATGCAGGCTGCACAGCTTGTCGAGCTGCCATTCTATGACAAGGCGGGAGAAATCCAGCGTGGCAAGCGCGAGGACATTCCGACGAGAGCATAATTTCCGAGCCGCGCTGCATAGAATGTCACCGTCAGAGCTGCGTTAAATCAAATCGTATATTCGCCGGCGGGCTGTGAAGAGTAGGATCATGGCAATGCCGATGCCGAGGCTCACTAGTCCGACAACGGCATGTCTTTTGACAGGTTCGTCACCGATCAAAGGCAGAATTTCCAATAAAGCCCGGAGTCCGACGCAAACGAAAACGCCGCAGACTGCAAAATACAGAACACAAAGGACCGTCAGCGAAAGTCTGAATGCGAAATCAGCCAATGACCTTTCGTTCCTCATGCCTCCGACACCTGTTCAAACCGCCCTACTTCTCTGCTCCCGAGGGCGGACGGAGTCGGTTCGAGCCGTCTCCGCCTTTGCCGACTTCAGCGACGATCTTGCGCAGGAAACCGGGGGCCAATGCAGAGAGCGGATTGACGCTGACGACGGGTTTGTTGGTGTGACCATCGACAGAGAACGTCACGCCAAAGACGCCTTCACCCTCGCCGCCTGTGAGCAGCTTACCCAACAGAGGAATGTTACCCAGCGCGCCGTTGATCGCATAAGCGGGTGAAACGGAGCCGTTCAGCGCCAACTGACCGCGCGCGACATCGTATCCACCGTCGAGGGTCAAGCCGATCTGAGGACCAAACGCGACGCCCTCCGAAATTTGCCATTGCGAGCCAGTTCCCTGAAACGGGAGCTCAATCTTCGAGAACTTTATGCCGCCATTCTTCAGGTCGCTCATCAGGCTGCCAATGGCCCCGCCCGATAAGATGCTACCAAGCGTCGGCGCATCATGAACCACCATGTCGCTGACTAAAATACGCCCGCCAATTTGCGAGGGGGTGACGGTATCGCGGGTTACAGCATCCAGTTGCAGCGCGCCGTCATAAGCGCCTCGGAAAATATCTGTCGCGCGAATGAAGGCTCCGGCATCTGGCGAGGTGAGCCGCAGGGCCATGCCGCCCGGTCGACTCTCAGCGAGGAGTTTGGCAGGGGCGGAGCCGTTCAAACGCCCGGCCACGTTCGCAGCATGCAGTTTCTCGCCGCGCAGCCGAATACCACCCGCGAGATCGAAAACGCCGAGGTCATCGCGCAAGAAGACGCGCCCGACCTCAACGCGGATGTCGGTCTCAGGACCTTGGCCCGCCGCCGGGTTATGGGACGTGGAACGACCCTCCAACGCCTCGGCGAATGCCCGTCGAAGATCGAGCTGGGCGCCCTGAACCAGAATACCGATATTGCCGTTGGTCTTGCGACCATAGACCAGCCCGGTATCGACCGCCGAGCCTAAAACAATGCGCGAGAAATTCGCGCGGGTAAGCTTGCCATTTGCATCAAAGCCGATGGAGCCATCAGCAGAAAGGCCATCTCCGCGAAGCTCTAGTGCCTCAACGCGGCCAACCCCATTGGGGTTACGAAAGCCAGCCAATCGAATGGTTGCCGGAACGCCGGGTTGCTTGCGCCAACCAAGACGATCGACCTTCAAGGCAACGTTGGTCAGATCGGCATCTGCATTGATCCGCGCCGCGCCGCCATCGAACAAGTCGATGCGAGCCTTCATGGCGGTTAGACCATCAAGGTACCCGTCTAACTCTAAGCCATGCCGCGCAAAGTCGCTGAGCGTCAGAAAGGATTCAACGGTCAACGTGCTGTCGGGCTGACCGGGGGTCGGTTTGCTGAAGCCGAGCGCATAACCGAGACGCGCCGCGAGACCGCCAATGCGTGCGTCACTGTCGAGGGTCATCCCATCAGGAGTCGCTTTGACCCGCAGCAGATCGCCCTCGACCTCGAGGCCCGTGTCCGGTTCGATCAGGCTGTATTTGTGAACTTTAGCGCGCGCATCAAAGCGAACGTCGTCGATATGTAGATCATCGGCCAGCGGCAGACTAAGACTGAGTCGAACGTCGGCATCGCCCTGCGTCGACGCGATGTTGAAACCAGTCGGTGAGATCACGCCGAGCGGTTCCGTATCGAGCAAATGCAGGACAGCTTTGATATCGCCTTCAACTTGCGCCTGAACGTCTCCGATGGGAATGTCCGGTGCGAAATCTGAGATCGAAAAACTGCCGTTGCTCAGCGCCAACGGTCCCGCATACGGGGTGTAAACACTGCCCGAGACGAGATTGACGTCGACGCGTTTCAGCGTGACCTGCCCTGACCCTTGCCCGTGTTGGATCGGCGGCATCTCTGGGATGAACGAGGCGACAGCATCACGGAACCCGAAGCGAAGATCGAGCATGTCTCTGTCTGGGAACGCCTCGTCGAATTGCGCGCTGATCGTGACGGAATCCGAGATACCGGAGGATACATTCTCAGCGACCCAGCGAAAGCCGCCGGGTGCAACGCCGAGCGGCCAATGGCGAGATAGCTCGGCAAGATTGACCGGACCGATACCGGCATCAACGCGACCAGCGATGGTTTGATCTTCGCGCAGGGTGATCTGGCCATGGGCTTGCGCAGGCAGGCCGTTGACCGTCGCGACGACCTTCTGAATGTCGACATGCGCCGCGCCGTTTTCTTCTTGCGCAACGAAGCGCGCTTCGGCTTCTGCGATTTGAACCGGATCGACATAGACGTCGGGGATCGCCAGTGCCGCACCGCGAATCCAAAGCTGGCCATCTGAGAACCGACGTTGCAACAGGTCAGCGGTGCCGCTCAAACCCATGTTGGCGACATTTGACTGTGGCGCTGTGGGCTGCGCGATACGGGTATTGGTCAGCGTTGTTGGTGCGAGGAAGACGCGTTGAGACGGCAGGTCTATTGTCGCTGCGCCAACGATCTGTCCGACAGCGATACCAGCTTTGACGGTGCTAACCCCAAGGTCGGTGGCGTCTAAGCCAGAAAGGCTGATACTCTCGCGAGCCATGTCAAAGGTCACGCCTGCACGCAGGCCCGCGAGCGAGACTTCGGCGTCCTTTGAATTGACCGACAGGCCCGACGCATCAACAGACGAAAGCGTTACAGTCTCGGCAGGTAGATCAACAATCCCGGTGGCGCGCAAATTGGACAGCGAAACCCCGGTGCCCTCTTCCGTGAGGATCAGACCCGTTGCCTGAAGGTCCGAGAGGGTGAGGACTTCGGATGGCATATCGAAAGTCACGGCAGCGGCGATCTGCGATGCGGACTGTTGCTGGCCTTTGGCATCAATGAGCGAAACACCGTCCGCCGCGAAGCTTGGCAGCGAGAGGGTACCGGTTTCAGGGTTATAGCTGCCCGAACCCGACGCATTCGCCAAAGAGACGGCCATACCGTCCGGCAATCCGCTCACCGAGACATTGTTCAATCCAGCGCGCTCAACCGTCGTCGCACCGGTTGTCGTGTTAATCCGAGCCGCGACCGTCGATTGGCTCATCCCTAAGGTCGTCGTGCCGTCGCTGGCAGCCGCCTCGTCAATGTGGAGCGCGACGATGGCGGTATCTGCGCCTTCGATGCTCAGAGCGCCGCGTGCTTTGAGGTTAAAGTCTGTTGCGCGAACCGTGACGTCATTGAGCTGACAGCCTTCGTTTTCCAAATCGCACGCGAGGTCAGCAGAAAACGCGTCAAGCTGGATCGGGTCGCCACTGAGAACCAGATGACCGGGGGACGCCGTGATCTGACCGGAAACGCGTCGGAACGTGCCGCCATCATCCGCCAGCAGTGTCACGCGACCACTCAACGGTGCATCGACCCGCGCCAGCGGTGCAAGCACGGGATCGAGCCGCGCAACTCGCGAGGGGCGGACTTCGTGTAATTGCAGCGTCGCGGAGACTTCGCCGCTCTCGGTCGTATGGAACGCATCAAGCTGTGCGCCGCCGATGCCGCCATCGATCACCACGGCCAGCGATGCGGCCAAGCCTTTGTCGCGCGGCGTCAGCGTTAGCTGTGCCTTTTCGGTCTGCCACGCCGAGCCGCGAGCCAAATCGGTGTAGCGAACCTGCGCCTCTTCAATCCGCAACGCAGGCAGATCGCCAAAATCGCCCAATTCACTGAGGGACGCAAAGGGATCGCCCTCGCCCGCCGTATCGTCAAAATTCATCAGATCGCCGAGTGCTAGGCGGAACGCACCTTCTTCGTCGCGGATCACATCCAGCGACGCGCCGCTCAGCGCGACTTCGCGAACGGTGAGGATCTCGGTCGGTTTCAGCGATGGCTTCAGTTTGAACCGCAGCGCCAAGGCCGGAACGCTAATCGCCTCGGTCCCTGCCTCATCGGCAAGAACGACATCCCGCAATTTAAGTCCGTTCAGGCCATCCTTTGAGCTGAAATCAATGACGGCACCGCTGGCGGCCACGCGCCAACCCGGGGCGGCCTCAGCGACAGCGCGGTCGATCAGCGCTTGCGGGACCGACATTTCCACAGGCCCAGAAGCCAATCGCACGCCCAGACCAATGCAAAATATCACCGCCACGGCTGCAAGGGTGGTGACGCACCACAGCGCTAATCTGATGATCTTTCCGAGGAATCGCACCAAGGCTCTCCATTCACACTGAATGGATTGATTTTCCGCTGTATGGGTTTAATTCGCGCTAAGGCTCGGGCGCTTTTATCCCGCAAATCAGGAGTATTTGATGCCAACGCTTAAGAAACTCGCTGAAGGCGATAAAGCACCGGGATTTACGGCCACACGCGATGGCGGCGAAACCGTCTCCCTGAGTGATTTTGCGGGCAAAACGGTGGTTTTATACTTCTACCCGAAAGACGATACGCCGGGCTGCACCAAGGAAGCCATAGAATTCAGCGATTTGATCGCAGAATTTGACGCCGCAAACGCCATAATTTTGGGCGTTTCGCGCGATACGGTCGTAAAACATGAAAAATTTCGGAACAAACATAGCCTTAAAGTTGTTCTCATCTCTGATGAGGATGGCGAGATTACTGAGAACTATGGCGTTTGGGTCGAGAAATCGATGTATGGACGGACGTTTATGGGGATCGAACGCTCGACGTTCTTAATCAATGGCGACGGAATAATTGCGCGAAGTTGGAACAAGGTGAAAGTTGCAAATCATGCAGCAGAGGTTCTTCAAGCGGCTGAAACGTTGTGAAACAGCGGGTGAGGACGCATAACCTCCGAAGAAAACAAGAGATTTCCGCATTAACCATAATCTGCTATGACTGCGGGCGTAGAGCTTGCACCAGTAACACTAAGTGCAGCGTGAGTAGCGCATACCCTATAGCGAGAGCGAGACGAAACGATGTTTTCGAAAAGCAAAATTAACGACCCGATTGAGACCAATACCGATGCGGCGAAACCTGTCGCCGCGAAGCCAATCACAGCGACCGCCGCGAAGCCGCATCCTTCGGCTTCTGCAGCGCCCGCAGGGGCGCAACCCACACGCCCCGCAACAGCTGTGACGGGTGGTCCCTCGATAATCTCCCCCGACCTCACGATCACCGGAAATCTGCAAACCGAAGGCGATCTTCAAATCGAAGGCACGGTTCAAGGTGATATTCGCGCGAACCTTCTGACCATCGGTGAGAACGCAACCATTCGCGGTGAAGTCGTTGCCGAAGATGTTGTCGTCAATGGACACGTCATTGGCCGCATTCGCGGTAGTAAAGTACGCCTGTCGGCCACGGGCCGCGTCGAAGGCGACATTCAACACACAACCATCGCCATCGAAGCCGGAGCACAATTTGAGGGCTCGGTTCAACGCTCCGAAGACCCGATTAACGCACCAGCGGGAGCCAAGCCCGCTGCCGCGCCAGCAACGCCAACCCCTGCCGCTGCCATGTCGCAGCCAAAAGCGGTGCCTAACCCAGCCGCGAAAGCGGGCTAGAGCCGCGAGAGACTTTCGGCCCGGCTGTTCAAGATCAAGCCCCGCATCCGATGCGGGGCTTTTTCATGAGGTTTACCCACCCGTCTTTGAAAAATTCCGAAGAACTAGAGCTGACCTGCTTTTCGCCCCTTTGCCGTCGCCGGAAACGGCCTAGCGTAACTTCAATTAACGGTCAGCCCCTGCATGGGCATAGTGCTGCTCGGTCATGGCAGCACCAATCTTGAGAGCGGAATACGATGGCAGCTATGCAGAGTTCTACAGCAATGCGCTGCCGCGCCGACGCAAGTTTCGCCCGCGGCAAGAATCCGAGCCTAGCCAAAAGCCATCATGCGGATATTCGACCTAATCGGCATCTTCATACGGTTAGCAGACGCCAGCGTTACATCGATTTTGGGAAAGGCTAAACCCTAGAAGGGCCGATCTGGGTTGTTAAAGCGACCGCCATTTTCTCACGGCAATACTCGATCAACATCCAGCCCGCTTGGTACTGCGCGCGGGATGCCTAATCTTTTAGGCTCGTGGGTCAGGCTTTCCAGAAAGGTGACCAGAGCGCTGATTTCGGCGTTACTGAGGGCGGGTGACGATATGTCGTTGGCAGCCGCTTGTCTCCGCATCTCGAGTTTATCAGATGCGACGATAAAATCGATGGGCTCCAGCTCGGGAATTTTGGGTAGCCCCGCCATATCGGGGCTCCAATTCTCTCGTGCAATTTTTGGTGAAACGTGATGCCGGACAATGCCTTCCAATGTTGGGTACGCACCGTTGTGCCCGTAGGGACCGGTGAGTGAGACGTTGCGGAGCATTGGTGTCCGGAAGCGATAGGCGTCCTCCAGCGCGTCGCTCTCTGCCATACGCCCAACATCGCGGG
>CAZXMX010000093.1:0-12477 GCA_964641645.1 uncultured Neomegalonema sp. | reverse complement strand
TTTCGAGATGGTCGGTTGCTGGGTTCCGCTCGACTGCTTCAATCTCAGTCTTAAGAGTGCGATGTTTTCGTTGGAGTTCCTCGACATGTGACGTCAGACTCATCATCATCCTCCTTCGTTTGTGAGGACTTCATGTCAGCACAGTTTCTTCGTGTTGTCATGTAATAAACGTGTAAGATTACTGAGCTTTTCAATCCCATTTTGTAACAGACGCGCGATGAAATTATGAACACGTCAAGTAAGCCGCGGTTAATCGTCGGAATTAGTGGTGCTTCTGGCGTTGTGTATGGCGTTCGAATGCTCGAAATTTTGCGCGAAATTGGTGTGGAAACCCACCTGATCGTCTCTCAAGCGGGGCGTTTGACGGCTCATTACGAATTGGGAATGGACGTACAGGCGCTGAATAGTCTGGCTGACTTCAGCTATGGTGCGGGGGATATTGGGGCTGCGATTAGCTCGGGTTCGTTCCGAACGCTGGGGATGATTGTTGCACCTTGTTCGATGCGAAGCCTCTCGGAAATCGCGAGCGGTGTCACGACAGGTTTGCTCACACGCGCAGCGGATGTCGTTTTGAAGGAACGTCGGCGCTTGGTGTTGATGGTCCGTGAGACGCCCTTGCATACGGGCCATTTGCGGTCGATGACAGCGGCCAGCGAGATGGGCGCGATTATTTATCCGCCCGTGCCGGCGTTCTATTCGGAACCTGAAACCATTGACGATATTGTCAATCAGACGGTGGGCCGGGCGCTGGACCTCTTTGATCTGAGCGCGCCGGAGACCAAACGTTGGGGCGAAGATTTGGAGAAGGGTAAGCGCTAGCGCTTACTCGTTGCCCTCGACGGTCACTTTCAGCCCCGCATACCATTTTGCAACGACCTTTATTTCCGCGTTGCTGAGGTCTTCGGCAATCACGGCCATCACTTCGTTTTCGCGTTTGCCGGATCGGAACGCCTTGAGCTGTGTTTCGAGATACTGCCGCGATGAGCCTGCGATGTTGGGGGCCGTCGGAATTTTCGCGAGGCCGTCATACCCGTGACACGTCGCGCATTGCTGGACCGTTTCGCGCGGATCGAGTGGGCCAGAGGCCGCTGCGACTTCGACTTTCTTTGGCTTCTCGGCCTCGGCTTTTTCAGCATCGCTTAATGGCGGAGCAGGCGGCGGAGCCGCGTGCGTGATGATCGGTGCGACGGGCGGTGGAGGCGGCGGGGCGAACTGGATGACGGGAGCCTGCGTCGTCGGAACTTCGACGCTCATCGCATCAAGAATTTGATCCGTTGTTTCGAGTGTCAGGGTTTGTGGACCGGCCTCGGTTGAGGTCACGGTTCCCCCGCCTGCGAGTGCGCCGGGTATGTATAGACCAAGCACGCAGATTGCAGAAAGGGCGATACGCATGAACGAGTTCTCCAAAATTAGAAAGAAGCCTCCCCCGCCAGAAGCAGGGGAGGATAAATTTTACGATTCTCAGCGAGCGTAAGAGATCCGATAGATCGCGCCTGCCAGATCATCCGATACAAGGATCGAACCGTCACGAAGCTGGGCAACGTCAACGGGACGGCCAAGATATTCGCCGGTGTCTTCGTCGAGCCACCCTTCAGCAAATGGCGTCATGGTCGCACTGCCGTCTTCCCCAATCGACGTGAACATTACACGTGCGCCAACGGCCTCCGTGCGGTTCCACGATCCATGTTGTGCGGAGAAGATGCCGTTCTTGTACTTCGATGGGAACTGCTTGCCTGTGTAGAACATCATGCCAAGGTCCGCCGCGTGTGCGACGGTTTCCACGGCGGGATGCACCACATCAACCGGCACGTCTTCGCCTTTGTATTCGTTCGTGCGGGTTGTTCCGCCGCCGAACCACGGATGGCCAAAGTGCTGACCTGCTTCGGTCTGGCGGTTGAGCTCGCCGGGCGGGATGTCATCGCCCATGCCGTCGACTTGGTTGTCGGTCCACCACAGCTCACCCGTTTCAGGGTGGAAGTCTTGGCCGACCGAGTTGCGGACGCCATAAGTGTAGACTTCGCGGTTCTTGCCGTCGCGATCCATGCGGATGATGCCGCCGATGCCGACTTCATTGTAGAGGTCGAGTTTCTCTTCCGGGGCAACGTTGAACGGTTGGCCGAGCGAGATATAAAGTTTGTCGTCCGGGCCAATGTCGCAGACCCGAGCGGTGTGGTTGTAGCTTTCTTCGTCCTCAGGAATCAGATCACCTTGAGCCACGACGTTGAACGCGGCGACATCCGGACCTTCATAGAAGAACTCAGCTGCCGGGAAGAGAAGAACGCGGTTTTGCTCGACGACGAAGAGGAAGCCATCGGGCGAGAAGCAGACACCGTTTGGAATCGAGAAATCGATCGAGGGTGCGAAGCGCTTCACGTCATCCGCAACGCGGTCTTTGTCGCGGTCGGTCATCACGTAGACTTCGTTTTTGCGCGTCCCGACGAACGCGGCCACGCCTTGTGGTCCAACGGCGATGTGGCGAGCATCGGGAACGAGGGCGTAGAGGTCAATCTCGAAGCCGGAAGGCATCTTAATTTTCTTGAGGATTTCGCGAATCGAATCCGCGCGCTTACCGTTTTGTTCGATCGGCTGCATCATCGGGGTGCCGGTCGCTTTGAACGAGCTGAGCTTTTCGAGATTGCCTTGTGAAAGAGCAGGTGTCGCTGTCGCCAGTCCGAGACCGAACGCAGCCAGCATCATATGCCGGATCATAGTTTCCTCCATTTTGCCGGGGTCTAGTGCCCCATAATGGGACGATGCAGGCTGAATCTGTGAACGTCAAGTATGGTTAAGGTTGCGAGATACCTATGATTTTTGCCGGGTCGCGACATTTGTGATGATGCGTTGTCGGTTGCTGCAATTGCGATGAGGAATGGAAATTGCTATATTCGTCGGATCGGCAGCAGGTGAAACCCTCGCTTTGCGCCGTATCAATGGAGTTGAAAACTGACATTCCATCGTGAAAGCGGCGCCGTCTCAGCGCCGTCAGGTCTCAATGCCGGTGCAATCGGTGGCGGGGCTTACAACGACGAAGCAGGTCGGCAACATTCCGACAGCCTCCTCGAACTCGCCATGACGTCACTGGATGACGATCAGGCGATTGATGTTGTGACAATTGACCTTAGCGGAAAGTCTGCCATTGCCGATCATATGATCGTCGCAAGCGGACGCTCGACGCGGCATGTCGGCTCGATTGTCGACAAGCTGGTTGAAAAGCTGAAACGCGAAGGCGGTGTTGTCCCTCGGCTCGAAGGGGCGGATCAGGGCGATTGGGCTTTGATTGATGCAGGCGACATCATCGTTCACGTCTTCCGGCCAGAAGTCCGTGAGTTCTATAATCTTGAGCGGATGTGGCTGCCAGACGGTGATGACACAGTGTCACCACCCGTGCCTTCCTGAGTGAAGCTGATTGTTACTGCGGTCGGGCGCATTAAGCCCGGCCCTGAGGCCGCTTTGGTCGATGACTATGCGAAACGCTTTGACGGGGCGGGTCGATCCATTGGGCTGGGTCCGCTGTCGGTCGAAGAGGTGGATGCGCGCGGCAAAGGTCAAAGCGAGGAAAGCGCGCTGCTCGCGGCGCGAATTGCGCCCGATGACCGGGTGGTGATCCTCGATGAACGCGGCAAGTCCTTGCCCAGCGAGCAATTTTCCAAACTTATTTGCGATTGGCGCGATGACGGAGTGCGCTGTGCTCGGTTTTTGATCGGCGGTGCCGATGGTCATACTGCTGAGCTTCGTAAGCGGGCCGATCTGATGATCTCATTTGGCAGCGCGACCTGGCCGCATATGATGGTGCGGGCGATGCTCACCGAGCAGCTATATCGCGCGGCGGCTATCGCGACGGGGCATCCCTATCATCGTGGCGGGTAACCGGCTGAATGCCGATGCTTTGCGCGCAATGCTGGACGCGAGTCCGTTCCGCTATTAAGTAGGGTGTAAATAAAAAGAACTGAGCAAGATTGATGGCGCGTAGCCAACCCAACAGCGACACGGGATCTCGTCCCGTTGCCTTGGTTATTCTCGACGGGCTTGGCCTTCGTGCTGAGCGTGAGGGCAATGCTGTTGTGCAGGCGAAAACCCCGACACTGGATTGGTTGAGCGCGAATTGTCCGCAGGCGACCCTTAAGACATGCGGCCCAGATGTTGGCTTGCCGGAAGGCCAGATGGGTAACTCTGAGGTGGGTCACATGAACCTTGGCGCGGGCCGGGTTGTCTGGATGGACCTGCCCAAGATCAACAATGCGATTGCGGATGGCTCGTTCGCTGCGAATGAGGCGTTGCTCGCGCATATCGACGCGTTGAAATCGAGCGGCGGAACCTCTCACATCATGGGGCTTTGCTCACCCGGCGGCGTTCATGCCCATACGGATCATTTGGTAGCAGTCGCGCGGGTGATTGCTGATGCAGGCGTGCCCGTCATGCTCCACCTGTTCACGGACGGACGCGATGTGCCGCCGAAAAGTGCGTTGGATGACCTCGCCGCTTTGCGGGCGGGGCTGGGCGATACGGCTGCGACGATTGCCACTGTTTCCGGGCGGTTTTTTGCGATGGATCGCGATACCCGCTGGGAGCGTGTTGAGCAGGCCTATGCCGCACTCGCCGAAGCGAAGGGTCTGAACGTTGAGACGGCTGAGATGGCTGTCGAAAATGCCTATGCGCGAGACGAGACTGACGAGTTTGTCCAACCGACGGTGATTGGGTCTTATGCCGGAATGCAGGACGGCGATGGCATCCTGATGGCGAACTTCCGCTCCGACCGCGCCCGGGAAATTCTCGATGCGCTGGGGGCCGATGCATTTCAGGGGTTCGAGCGACGCGGCATTTCGTTCGCGACGGTTGCTGGAATGGTCGAATATTCGGACAGCCATAGAAAATGGATGACCACGTTGTTTCCGAAAGAACCGATCAGCCAAACGCTGGGCGAGGTCGTTGAAGCGGCGGGACTCTCTCAGATGCGGCTCGCAGAAACGGAAAAGTATCCGCACGTTACGTTCTTCTTTAATGGCGGCGCTGAGACGCCCGTATCCGGTGAAAGCCGCCACATGGAGCCGAGTCCCAAAGTCAAAACCTATGACTTGCAACCTGAAATGTCGGCCCGTGGAGTCACAGATACTTTGGTGGACGCGATCCGGTCGGGTGCGCATGATCTTTATGTGGTAAACTTCGCGAACCCAGACATGGTTGGGCATACAGGCGATCTGGATGCTGCGATGACTGCGGTGGAGGCTGTGGATACGTGTCTCGGCGAGGTGGTCGAGGCGATTAAGGCGACAGGCGGTGCGATGCTGGTGACGGCGGATCATGGGAACTGCGAGATGATGATCGACCCGGAAACGGGAGGGCCGCATACGGCGCATACCTTGAATGAGGTTCCTGTCTGGTTGTTGGGTCGGCCTGAGGCGCTGGCTCAAGGGGGTCGGCTTGCCGATGTCGCGCCAACGTTGCTGGCGATGTTGGGCGTCGATCAACCGACGGAGATGACGGGACACTCTTTGCTGGAGGCTGCTTCGTGAAGTTTATTCCGCTCACCACATTTGCGATTTTGGTTGCGACGGCTGCTGTCGCACAGCAAGGCGGCTTCGGCTCGCCGGTCAGTGACGATGAGCGGGCTGCGATGCTTGCGATTGGGGCGGATGAGCGCAACGCCGCTGCCGAGGAATTCGAGAGCAAAGGCCAAGAGGCCATCGAAGCCGCCGAGCGCGACGAAGCGCGGATCAAAGAAATCGCGAAAGAAATCGCCCGGTTTGAAGCGGCGATCAGCGACTCGCGAGAGCGGTTGGTGACCTTGGCGCGCAACGAGGCGGATGCCTCGGACGATTTGCACAGCCGTCGCCGTCGCCATGCCGCGACCTTCACAGCGATTGTTGCGCTGTCAAAGGCGCAAGGGCCGGCGATTATTGCTCATGATGGCGATGCCACTGTCGCCGCGCGCAGTGCGACGGTGCTTGAAGGACTTCGCCTTGCTTTGGCGCATGAAGCCAAAGATACGCATCGCCGCACGGGTGAAATTCATGATTTGCGGGAACGCACTGAAGCGGCACGAGTCGATGCGAAATCAGCCATCGCTTCGCTTCGTCAACGTGAGCGCGAACTTTGGAAATTGGTTGGTAAGCGGCGTGAAGACGGCAAAGATCACCTCAGCCGCGCCGAAGCCCTAAGACGCGAAGCCGGGCAGCTTGAATCGCAGGCAGAGGCGCTTGATGTCGTCGCCGTGCTGCGCGCGCCTTCGCCCGCACCGAAACCGACGCGCCAAGCCAGTATTGCTCCGGCGAAAGCCACGGTCGTGATCCCGCGACAGCCGACGATTGCCGAGGCGCTGGGCAATCTTGCGCCACCCGTTCTGGGTGAAATCGCGGCTCGATATGACGGTGGAGCCGGTGGAAATGCTGCTAGAGGGTTGGTTTTTGAGGCAAAACCATACTCGCGCGTCTATGCGCCTTGGAATGGAACCATCAGCTATGCCGGACCTGTGAAGAGCTTTGGCCTTGTTACGGTCATAGACATAGGCGAAGGCCATCAGATTGTACTGGCTGGGTTGGCGTCAAATGAGCGCAATAAGGGTGAAGCGGTCATGCGCGGTGAACCAATAGGACATTTAGGTGGCCCGATAACGGATGGTGAAGAATTTCTGCTAGAACAATCGGCACTTCCCGCCGACTCGCTCACATCGCTCTATTTCCAGATGCGGCGTGATGGCGACCCCATAGACCCGGCCCCTTGGCTGGAATAGCCAACCGGTTACACTACGTTTGAGTTCAGAAAGGCGAGAGCAACATGAATAAAACACTCAAAGGCATCTTATTAGGGGCCGCCGCCGGAGTTGCCCTGACCTCAGCGTTTGGGACGCCGAAGGTTGGAACCGCGACTGCCGCTACGTCAACTTACGAGCATCTCGAACTGCTCGGCGACATTTTTGAGCGTACACGCTCGGCGTATGTTGAGGAAGTTGACGAGAAAAAGCTGATTGAATCTGCGATCAACGGCATGTTGACCTCGCTCGACCCGCACTCGTCCTACATGCCGCCTGAGGCGTTTTCGGACATGCAAGTCGATACCAAAGGCGAATTTGGTGGTCTTGGCATCGAAGTGACGATGGAAGAGGGCTTTGTGAAAGTCGTCTCTCCAATCGACGATACGCCAGCGGCGGGTGCCGGACTGGAAGCCGGCGACTACATTACGCATATCGACGGCGAGTCGGTTCTGGGTCTGACCATTGGCGAAGCGGTTGACCGGATGCGGGGCCTCGTCGGGACGGATATCGAACTGACCATCGCCCGTAAGGAAGCGGATGAGCCTTTCGACGTTACGATCACCCGCGATACGATTAAGATTAAAGCCGTTAAGTACCGCGTCGAAGGTGACATCGGGTATCTGCGGATCTCCAAATTCTCCGAGAAAACGTTTGATGATCTGGAAGCCGGTATGGCCGCGATCAAGAAGGAACTCGGCGAAAATGGCGTTGCCGGATATGTCGTTGATCTGCGGAACAACCCCGGTGGTTTGCTGACTCAAGCCGTCGCGGTATCGGATGCTTTCCTTGATAAAGGCGAGATCGTTTCGACGCGTGGTCGCGATCAGCAAAACGCGGACCGTTATAACGCGCAGCTCGGCGATTTGGCCGGTGGCAAGCCGGTTGTCGTCTTGGTCAATGGCGGGTCGGCTTCGGCTTCTGAGATTGTCGCAGGAGCGCTGCAAGATCACCGTCGGGGTATCGTCGTTGGCGAGAAAACCTTCGGTAAGGGCTCGGTTCAAACGATCATGCCGCTCTCGTCCAAGGGCGCCATTCGTCTGACGACCGCGCGCTATTACACGCCATCGGGTCGCTCGATCCAGGCGCTGGGCGTTGAGCCGGACATCGTGGTCGAGCAGGTCAAGCTGGACAAGTCCGAGGATGGCGAGAAGCGCAAGCGTTATTCCGAATCGCAAATCCGAGGCAGCTTGGAAAATGACTCGCTGACCGAAGAAGAGAAGGAAATCCGCAAGAAGGAAGAGGAAGCACACGCCGCGACTGAGAAATTGCGCGGTGAGGATTATCAATTGGCTTATGCCATTGATTTGCTTCATGGACTTTCGGTCTACGCAGGATTTGCTGAGCAATAAGTCTAAAGCTGCGCCCCTTTCCGAGCTGGAAAGGGGCGCAAACCTTTCTAAATTTTACGTCGTTCACGGTTTACTAAGCTGGTTAGGGTCTTCTGTCGGGGCTGTTAACCTTACCTGACCGGGCGATCCCTTGACGACAGACCCTAAAGATCTTGAACCGAAAACACGCCGTTTCACATTAGTGGACGGGGTTGTTCTGACGTTGGCCGTCTGTGCGTTCGCTGCGCCTTTCGCCGCGCGATTGCAGGTTGAGGCGCATGCCGCAGCCCCGCTGGTCGCTGTGCGATCTGAGGTTGCTACGATCCGCCCCATAGATCTTGATCTTGGTTACGAAGAACAACAGGCTGAATCGGCATTCTTCGAGGGTTTGGGTGAACCGAAGGATTTCGGCATCGATACGCCAGTTGAATTGGCCTTGGTCGCCCCAGAGAACACGCCGAAGATTTTGGGAGATGGCGCTGATCACCCGCTGCACAGTTATCGCCCGCCAGCTGAAAAAGCGCCAGCAGCAACCGAGCCTGAACCGTCGTCAGCGACCTCGCCGACGCTTCATCGCGACGTTGCCGTTCTTTTCTCGCCTTTAATTCTCGATACGGCCATTCCAGCGGACACGTCTGACGAGCCACCTGCAGCGGAAGTCGACGTTGTTGAGGTGCCCGAAGACGTCGAAGAGGTCGCTCCGACCATCCGCGTCACGATGACGGCTCCGCCAACGATGACGCCGGTCCCAACGAAGCGCCCGTTTCATGCGGTGAACACACCGATTACGACAGTGCGCCTCGCTGAAGCGGAGCCAGCCTTCCCGATCAATGTGACGCCGCCGAGCGCAGGAGCGATTGAAGAAGCGCCCCTGCCGCCGCTTGAAGTAGTCGCTTTGCCCGCGCCGAGTCCGTCGGTGGAACCCCCTCTGCAAGTACGTGATATCGAACCGCTCCTAGTGGAAACGGTTGAGGTGAGACGTCCACCTGTTGAGCCTGCGATCCAAGTGGAACCACCGGTCTTGGTGGACCGCCCGCCTGTGCTGGAAACCGTCGCGCTGAACCCAGCGCCGACTTTGCCGATCGAACCGTTGGAGACGGCGGCCTTCGTCCCGGCCCCTTCAGTTCCAGATGTTCCGGTGTCGCCGCCTGCGGTCGTCGCACCAACTGAACCACCCGTTGCTGTGGTCGCGAAGGTTCCTGATCCAGCGCGCCCTGTTGCGCGGATTACCAATGGGCCGCGCATTGCGTTGGTCATTGCCGCAGCCGGATTAAATGAGAATGTAACCCGATTTGCAATTGATGCCTTGCCTGCGGGAGTCACTCTAGCTTTCGCGCCGGTCAAGGCGGAGGCGGGCGCATGGGCGCGTGAGGCGAAGCAGGACGGACATACGGTCCTTGTCGAGGTTCCCTTGGAACCCGTGAACAAGTCGCGCGATCCGGGTCCGCTGACTCTGCGGGTTGCTGATAGCCCGACGCAAAACATTGAGCGCCTCGACCGCGCATTGGCGATAATACCGGTCGCCGACGGTGCCTCCAGCTACCTTGGGGCGCGGTTTAATGCGGAAGAACGGGCGGTTGGCCCTCTGGTAAGCGCGCTTGCCTCTCGGAACTTGATGCTGTTTGAGAACGAACCGACGTCGCGGAGTGTGTTCCAGAAGATCTCGGCACGGGCAAACCTGCCTTACGCACGAGGCGTGGTGAAAATTGACCGCGATCGGAACGGATCTGCGGTTCGTGCGGCGCTTGATGCACTTGAGGCGCAGGCGAGACGACGGGGAAGTGCAGTTGGTGTTGGTACGGCGCTTCGCAGCACAATTTCCACGGTTGCGCTTTGGGCCAAAGAAGCCGAAAAACGCGGCGTGCGGCTCGTACCCATCATCGAAGTCGCGCGATAGGATATTTCGTGACGGGGCGCGCTGACATGCTGCAAGCCAAAATCGACAGTTTGCCATATCGCCCCTGTGCGGGGGTGGTCTTGATTAATCGTGATGGTCTCGTTTTCGGCGGACAGCGGATCGACAATCCCGGTGATGCTTGGCAGATGCCGCAAGGCGGGCTGGATTTCGGCGAATTGCCTGAAGAGGCCGCCCTGCGCGAGTTGACCGAAGAAACCGGAATTCCCCGCGATAAGGTCGCGGTCCTTGCACAAACACGTGATTGGATTAGCTACGAGTTGCCGGAAGAATTGCTCGGCAAGCTGTGGAAAGGCAAATACCGCGGCCAAGAGCAAATGTGGTTTGCGATGCGTTTCAATGGCGAGGATTCTGACATTAATATCGCAACGGAAACGGCAGAATTCAGCCAATGGCGTTGGATGACTCCCGAGGCGCTGATCGAGTCCATTGTTCCGTTCAAACGGGATGTCTATGAGGCCGTCTTCACCGATCTCAGCGAATGGATTACGCCCGTCTGAACGTATTTTGAGAACTGGTAGGGGCGAAACTTATTCAGTCCGCTTCGCACCCAAAAAATGAAGCCGTTTGCCGACCTCCAGCGATTCAGACGGATCGTTTTTGGACCCAACTTGGCCTTAGATTAGCTCTCAGCAAAAAAACGGTGCGGATGTCAGAATCGCGTTTGTTTGCGAGAGAAGAAATCCTGCTTCCGCACTTTTTGTTAGGTAGGTGATCCAGTCAGGATCAGCTTGCATGGCCGCGCGCTTATCTGCCCGATCAGCGGCATCCTTGTAAGCCCATATGTGAATGTAGGTGTTTACATCGCCGGTTTCCGTCGCGGCGAACAGGATCGGTTTGCCGAGGTTTCTGGTTTGGGCAGCCCAACCGAATTCTTCGTAGAGTGCCAATTGCTTTTTGATGGTTCCGGGATGGCATGTGTAAGTGCGGTGGTCGTAGATCATTCGTTTTATCTTTCAAATTGAACGTCGAGCCGTCTCCCGATCCGACCCCGATGGACTTTAAGCGGATCGCAGCGCGCGAGCAGCCTTTGGAATTTTCACCATGAGGATCAGAGCCAACACGATCATCAGCCCCGCGATGATTGAGCGAACTGAACCGCCCATCATAAAGAGTGGGATCGTCATCGCCAGCAGCAAGGCAGGTGCGTACCACAGCGTCCAAACTTTTTTGCCGCGCTGTGCTTGATACCAACTGAAGCCAATCGAAAAGACGCTGGCGATGATGAAAAACAAAGACCAAGGATGCGTAAAGAACTCGCTGACATCAGTTGAGAGGGCCAACGACCGTGAAAGCCAGCGTTCTGCGATGGGACCCAAAACGACCCCGAGGATCATTGGTGCCAAGGGGAACTTCAAATTGCGCATCGTGTAGCCAATGACCCCAAACACGGCGAGCGTCCACATGTCGTTTGTGATGTTGTTCAGTGAGAAAACACCAATCCCGCAATAGACGAGGATGACAGAGGCAAGCACGTACATGCGCACTTTGGTGATGAGGACGAAACCGCGAAGCGCGCCGGTCTGCAAACCAAGCACCAGAAAATTCGCGAAGAAGAACGCAATGAAAATCGCATACGCGATTTTTGGTTCTTCGGCGATGAAGGCTGGGCTCGGCACCACGTCGTGGATCAACAAAGCGCCCAGCATCACAGCGGTAATGATGTCTCCGGGGATGCCCAAGGCCATCATCGTGATGAGCGCACCGCCCGCTGTCGCATTGTTCGCCGCTTCAGGGGCGATGATGCCACCGGAATGACCGGTGCCGAACTTCTCGGATTCAGGTGACGCTTTCTTTGCCTGATCGTAGGCTAATAGGTTTGATATTGAAGATCCCGCCGCCGGTAAGACGCCGGTGAAAACGCCGATCAAAGATGACCGCACTAAGTTGATCCAGTCCGAAACGATGGTTTTGACCGCGCGCCGGTGCTCGATCCGAACGCTGACGTCTTTCATTTCGGTCAGCGCCTTGCGAGCCGAAACACGGTCGCGGACATCGGACATAAGTTGTGAAAACGCGAACAGCCCAATGAGGACCGGAAGGAACGCAAAACCTTCACCGAGATAGTCGTTTCCAAAATCGAAACGCTTCACACCGTTGATATCATCTTCGCCAACGCAGGCGATCACCAGACCAAGCGCACCCGAGATCAGGCCCTTAATCATGTTGTCGCCTGCAAGACTGGCCGTCACGGTCAGGGCAAAGAAGATCAGCGCAAAATAGTCCCACGGCTGAAACTCCAGCCCAACCTTGGCCAATTGCGGTGCAACGGCGATCAAGAGAATCGTGGCGATGATCCCACCGAAGAACGATGACCAGACGCCGAGACCCAAAGCGAAACCGGGATCACCGTTTCGTGCCATCGGAAATCCATCAAAGGTCGTCGCAACCGATGAAGGTGTTCCCGGTATGCCAATGAGAATTCCTGACATCAGCCCGCCGGATAAACCGCCGACATAGACGCCGATCATCGTGGCAACGCCTTG
>CAZXMX010000092.1:0-12776 GCA_964641645.1 uncultured Neomegalonema sp. | reverse complement strand
CCAGCGCCGAAATCGCGTACCCCGCCGCGCAGGTGAACCCCGTCTTGAGACCTTCAGCTCCCCGTACCCGTCCAAACAGGGGATTCGTTGTCCGGACGCGCTTTCCGACCGCCGTGACGGAACGCCGCGAGAAAAGCTCTGATCGTTGTGAATGTTTCGTCAACAAAGCCCGCGAAAGCAGCGTCATATCCCGCGCGGTCGTCTGCTGCCCCGGCGCAGGCAAGCCCGTCGCATTGGCAAAGCGTGTATTGGTCATGCCCAACGCCAGCGCGGCTTCGTTCATGCGCGCGACAAACGCCGTCTCACTGCCAGAAATAGCCTCCGCCACGACAACCGCTGCATCATTCTTCGACCCAACGACCGCCGCGCTCAAAACGTCCATCAAAGAAACTTTTGCCCCAACAGACAAGCCTAGCTTGACGGGCGGTCTACGTGCGGCAAACCGCGAAACGGTGATGGCATGTGCTGGATCAAATTCGCCTGCCGCCATCGCCTCGAATGCAACATACGCGGTCATCAATTTGGTCAAAGAGGCTGGCAACTGGGGCGCGTCGGCATCGGTCGCGGTCAATACCTCACCGCTCAAGACGTCCACGGCCATGTCAGCGCCGAGAACAGGCACAGCCCAAAGGCTTGCTCCGATTAGGACGGTGCCAAAGACCCTACCCATGCCAGTGCCTTTCGGATCGTCGCAACTTCCGGCCCCGGCGACTCGGGTCGCTCCAACATCACAACGGGGATTCCTATCGCCCGCGCTGCTGAGACCTTCGGCACCGCACCCTTTCCGCCAGCATTGCGGGTCACAAGCACGTCGATTTTATGATGGCGCATCAGGTTGATCTCCTGCTCCACCAAAAACGGCCCATCTTTCTCTGTCAGCGCGTGACGCGGCGGCAAACACGCGGCTCGCCATTGGCTGGTCCGAACCAGATACCACCGCTGGTCATCATCCGAGAACGGCTCCCGGTCCGCTTCGCCTAAGCACAAAAATACGCGCTGCCAATCGGGTTGCAGAACGGTGGCGGCCTCGGCAGCATCAGAAACGCTCAGCCACGCGTCTTCGCTTAACGGTTCCCAAGCAGCACGCCGCACCCGAAGATAAGGAAGCTCTTGCGCTTCGCAGAGCGCCGCGACCTGTTGCGGCGTCACCGGCTCGCACGGATGCGAAGCGTCGATAACGCAATCTGCTTCAAAGGTTTCGGGCAGATCATCTCCGTCAATCCGCAGAGGCCGCTTCAATTGCGCGCAAAGCTGGTCAGCCTCGCGCGAGCCACCGATGACACATACTCTCATTTCAGCTCGACAACCTTGACGCCCGTTGGCCCCGCCGACAGCGCGATTTCACCGGCCTTCAATCGGAGCGCATCATTCCCAAAGACCTCGCGCCGCCAACCATTTAGGGCGGGCAAATCGTCCGGGTCAGCTTCCAACGCCAAACGGTCAAGGTCTGCCGAAGACGCGATCAAACGCGCGGCTACATCCGCATCCGCCGCCTTCGCGCGCAGCAAGGTGCGCAACAATTCAGCGACAGCAGATTGTCCGGGTGTCGGACGCGGCGAATCTTTCGGTTTTGCTGGCATCGGCACATTGCCCGCCTTCATTTGTGCAAGGGCATCAAGAATGGACTTCGCCGCCTCCCCATTTCGGTTTTCACGGGTCAGCAGTCGACTTTTACTCAAGCTTTCAAGGTCTTTCGGGCGCGAGGCCGCCAGCTCCATCAACGCATCATCCTTGATGACCCGGTTGCGCGGCACGTTGCGCCGCTGCGCTTCTTTCTCACGCCAACCCGCGAGCGCACGCGCGGCAACAAACAGTTTTGGCGCTGGATGGCGCATTTTCAGACGCTTCCAGGCATCCTCAGGCTCCGTAACATACGTGCCGGGGTCCGTCAGAATGTTCATTTCTTCTGCGACCCACGCCGAGCGTCCTGCCTTTTCGACGCGCTGCGACAGAGTTTCATAGATCTGGCGCAAGTGCGTGACATCACCAACGGCGTAATTCAGTTGTTTCGTGCTTAACGGGCGACGCGACCAATCAGTAAAGCGGCTCGATTTATCCAGCGATGCATTGACGATCTTGCGAACCAGCGTCTCGTAACCAACCTGATCGCCGAACCCGCAGACCATCGCCGCGACTTGGGTATCATACAGCGGAATCGGAACTGCACCGGCAAGATTATGAAAAATTTCAACGTCTTGGCGCGCTGCATGAAAGACCTTAAGGACACTTTCATTGGCCATCAGATCAAACAACGGTTGCAGCGAAATGCCTTCGGCCATCGGATCGACGATCACCGCGCCGTCCCGCTCCCAGTCGGCGTCCGATTCCCCTTCGAAACGGGGGCGACCAAGCTGAACCAAGCAGAGAATCGGCCAGTAAGTCCGTTCGCGCATGAATTCAGTATCGACCGTCACATACGATACGTCGGCATATGAACGGCAAATACCGTCCAATTCCTCCGTACTCGTAACGACCTTCAAATCCATAAAATTACGCGTCGGGACGCAGTTTGTCCCGTACTCCTGTACTCACACTTTTGTGCAGTTTAGCACAAAAACCGTTCAGGTCTGCTACGCATTGCTAAAAATCGATCCAATCGGCAACGATGCCGCAATCAGCCTAGCTCGATTGCCGATCGTCGGCCAGCCGATCCAGCACATCCAGCCAGGCCGTCGTTTCTTGAGCCCCGACAAACGCAAATTTCTCGCTGAGGATGAAGGTCGGAACACCGCTAACGCCCATTTGCCGAGCCAGAGCTTCCTCATTCGTCAGTAGATCACGATCGGCATCTTCATCGTAGAGGCGAACCAAAAGCGCCTGATCCATCCCGACTTGGCGCGCGACCTCCAACAGCAAATCTCGGTCGCCAATATCCTCGCCTTGCTCGAAATACCGAACAAACAGCGAGTCCACGACCGCTTGTTGATGCCCTGTAGAGCGTGCCCAACGGATCAAACGATGCGCGTCAAAGGTGTTTGGCGTGCGCTTGATCTTGCTGAAATCAACATTCAGGCCCGCTGCTACCGCCGCATTTTCAATTTGGCCGTAGATGGTTTTCGCCCGCTCCGGCCCGCCAAATTTCGTTTCCAGATAGGTCATCCGGTCCATACCCTCAGCGGGCATGTCGGGGTTGAGCTGATAAGGACGCCAGAAAATATCGAGATCGGTTTCAGGCCGCTGCACCAGCGCACGATCAAGCTTCACCTTGCCTATATAACACCAAGGACAAATCGGATCGGATATCACATCAAGCGTTGCGCGGGGTTCTTCCATGCCCCACGCTTTGCGCGATACCAGTCCTAACGTCAACATTAGCGATAATCACAATGCTGCACCTCACCCCATCCGAGCGCGCTATTCTGGCCGGAGAAGCCGGTTCAGAAGGCGCGCGAATGGCGATGGAAATCGTTGTTGGTGCGGCGCGGATGCTTGGCGCAGAATCGCTTGTCCCGGTTGTCTCCAGCCATATCGACGGGTGCCTCTATCACGGCGATTCTGGCGTTCTCTTTTGTGAACGTCTGGCCGAAGCGGGTGCGAAGGTTTCCGTTCCCGCGACCACCAATGTCGGTGCACTCAACTTGCTCAAGCCGACGCAAAGTCGCCTCCCACCGGAACGCCGAAAAATGGCGTTTCGATTGATGCAGGCGCACAACGAAATGGGATGCACCCCAAGTTGGACCTGTGCGCCGTATCAAGCCGGTGCCAGACCAGCACTCGGCCAACAAATCGCGTGGGGAGAATCGAACGCTGTCGCTTTCGCCAACACGGTACTCGGCGCGCGCACCAATCGTTACGGTGATTTCCTCGACATCGCCTGCGCCATCGCAGGCCGCGCACCGCTCTATGGATTACACACAGACGCCGCGCGGCGTGGTCAGATCGTGATCGACGTGAGCAGTCTCGACTCACGGCTCAAAACTGAAGACGTTTTCTATCCCGTACTCGGCGCGCTGGTGGGGCGCTTGGCGGGCGACGCCGTTCCAGTGATCATCGGACTGGAGGACAACGCACCCACCGAAGACCAACTCAAGGCCCTCTGCGCTGGCGCAGCATCGACCGGCAGCGCTGCCCTCATCCACATCCTCGGCCTGACGCCCGAAGCGCCCGACCTGAGCGCCGCCCTCGGCGGTCAAGCTGCAGAAGAGACGATCACCGTCACCGCCAATATGATTGCGCAGTCCCGAGACTCCCTTAGCCTCTCGAACGCCAACACCGTCGATTGCATCGCTCTCGGCAGCCCGCATTTCTCTGTTGAAGAATGTCGCGCCCTGCTGAACCTGTTGAGCGGTCGCAAAACCCGCATCCCGATTTATCTGTGTACCGGACGGCATGTCCTAGACGCGCTGACACCGACCGGCGAGGACACAGCCCTGTCGAACCTCGGCGTCGAATTTGTCATCGACACCTGCGTCGTCGTGACCCCGATCCTCCCGTCCAATGGCGAAGCCATGATGACGAACTCCGCCAAGTTCGCCCACTACGCCAAAGGCAACACGGGTCACGATCCCGTCTTCGGCAGCTTAGGCGAATGCGTCGAAAGCGCCATCGAGGGGCGCTTAGTTCGGGACGCCGCGTTATGGCGATGAGTTGGCAAGCCGAAACGCTGATCGACGGCACAGCAACAGGAACCGTTCTCCGCCTCGACGCCCCGATCAGCTTTTGGGGCGGCGTCGATCCCGAGACGTCCGCAATCTGCCTCGCAGGGCATCCCCAAGAAGGCCAACGCATCGCCGGAACCATCCTCGTGATCGACCGCCTGATCGGATCGTCATCATCCAGCGCCGTGATGCTGGAACTGCTCTATCGCGGGATCGGCCCGGCGGCACTCATCCTCGGAGGACGTGACGCGATCTTACCAATCGGCTCATTGGTGGCACAGCAAATGGGATGGACGCCCTGCCCCGTCTTGTTGCTTGCAAAACCACCATTTCAAACCGGAGACAAACTTCGTCTCGACGGCGCAACAATCTACAAAGACACCGCCTGAACCGTCGCCAGCGCGCGCCGTTGCACCTTGCCATTCGCCGTGCGTGGCAAGGCTTCAATCCGATGAAAAGCGCGCGGAATTTTATACCCCGCCAAATGGAGCGCGCAGTGATCGCGCAAAGCATCTGCATCGACGACCTCATCGGCAACGACCCAAGCCGAGATGATCGACAACCCATCCTCGACCACGACTTCCGACACGCCGCATTCGGAGACGAATGGATGCAACAGCAGCACCGCTTCCACCTCTTGCGGCGCAACGCGATACCCTTGCGCATTCATCATATCGTCGTCGCGCCCAAGATACGTCAGCGCCCCGCCTTCATGCATCACAGCACGGTCACCGGTCAGGAACCAATCCCCCGAAAAGGCCGCCCGCGTTCGCGCATCGTCTCGCCAGTATCCCAGCATCAACCCCAGATCGCTTCGATGCACGGCCAGCACCCCCGATTCCCCCAACGGAACAGGCTCGCCGTCATCGCCCAGAACACCTACATGCCGCCCCGGTTGCGGATTGCCCATCGCACCATCCGGCGTCTCGTGGTGAGGGCCAGATGAGATAAACGTCGACACCTCCGACATCCCCAACGATTCATACAGCGGTTTTCCCGTCGCCGCGTGCCAACCATCGCGGATACCCGGCGACAGCGCCTCACCTGCCGTCAAACCATGCCGCAAATCCGCAAAGCCCTCCCCCAATCCATCCGCATATTTCAGCATGCGACGATAGAGACCCGGTACTGAGGCAAAGACCGTTGGCCGCCAGTGCCTTGCCAGTTTCGGCCAAACATCAGGCGCGCGATCACCGGCATTCAAGATCGCCGTTGCCCCGACACTCCAAGGGTCGCTCAAACCGCAACCCAGCACATAGGTCCAGTTGAAAGCGCCCGTGTGCATCACCCGGTCGCTCTCCTGCATGTCATGCCATCCCCGCCGCATCATCCGACGCGCCCATACACTGCGCTGCGCATGTAGAACACCTTTCGGCTTTCCGGAGGTTCCCGAGGTATAGACAAGCTGCGCCGGATCATCCGCCGCCATATCCACATAATCCAGCGGCTCGCCGTCCAACGCATCCGGAGCAATCCGCGTCGCTTCCGTCGAAAACGTCGGGCACCCCCGATCCAGAACCGCAAAACGCGGATCAGCATCCGCCGCGATATAGCTCAACTCTTCCGCAGACAGTTGCGAAGACAACGGCACCGCCACCCCGCCAGCAGCGATCACCCCAAAATAGGCAACCGGAAACAGAGGCGTATCCCCGATGCGGATTAGGACTCGATCCCCCCGCTCCAACCCCAGCGCGACCATCGCCCCAGCAGCCCGCCGAACCGCGTTATCGACTTCAGTGAAATTCCAAGTCTCAAGCGCCTTGTCCGGCACGGCGCCATCAACAACAATCAGCGCCGCCTTATCCGGCCACCGCAAAGCCGCTTCACCCACGACATACCGCGCGAAATTGAACCGCACAGGGCAAGGCTCGGATTCTGTGGAGAAGTGAACACTAAGAGCAGACATCCCAGCGTTCTATCCTCAGCGAACGGCGCGAGGAAACACCTATCACACACCGACCGAAGAAACTGTGACTGGGCTCGAAAAGATTGCAATACACGGCAAGCCACAAAGACGATGATTGTGACTCCTTCATAAAGCACAGTCTCCCAGAATGGCATTTTCTCAGAAGTTGGGCCTATCGTCTCAGTACCGTGATCGACTTTTCCTGCTCGGCTTCAGCGCGTTCGACCCACTGCATCATTCCAAGATAACGAAAGTGCTGCACCGCACAAGCATTCTTACGATTTGCGCTTTTCCTATTTCGTTGATCGCGCTCAAGCAGGGATAGATCAAACAAACATCGCGCGTATGCTGGCCGCGTACGAAGGCCACGTGAAATAAGTATCGCTCTCTTTAGATCAGAGTAAGCCGCTGCTGGAGCAGCATCGAACATTGAGCTGAGCCGAGCTCGAAGCTGTAATCCTGAGGCCAAGTAGCCAAGTTCCCCGGCGTTCGTAGACACATCAACGGCAATTTGTACGTTGTCTCGTGCTTCTTCTACCATGTTAGCAGTCAGATATATTTCCGCTAGACGAGCGCACCAGCGGGAACGCCCCGCGTAAACGCCAATCTCAAGAGCCGTTTCAACAGCGCGTTCTCCAAACTGAATTCCCCGCTCTGAATCGCCAGTTTTAGCGAGTAACAAGCCGACCTGAGACGCAAGTACGGGGGTCAAATATGGCATGTCGGAACTCTCCGAAAGCTCCCATGCGTTTTGACTGTGCTCAAGCGCAGCCGAAAAATCGCCGCGCACCAATAATACAAAACCATTTGCTGTGTCGGTAAAGACTTGGTCGAGAACGTTTAGGTCCAAATGGTGGGATCGCATCTTATCGATGTAGCTCTGCGCATCATCAAACTCTCCAAGCTCGGCTTTCGAAATTGCGATCCAGTACCATGCAATGATCGAAGGACTCGCTGGCAAGCCTAAACGGATCGATTTATCGGATCCATTGATTATGGGCATGATGTTCTGAATGCACGAAATCGCAGATTCAAACTGGCCGAGTGCATAATGCGATTGGGCGAGGCAGATGCTCGGTGGAACAACCGTAGTTTCGTTTTCTAACGACTGCGATAGCGTGATCGATCTCTCCGAAAGAACTTTCGCGCTGGATGGGCTGCGTTGCAGGTATGCGTGTAAAGCTTGGAGTCCGACGGTCTCGGCAAGCCACTTTTTATCTTCTAGCTCGATTGCGAGCCCATGTGCCTCTGACACCAAACCTTCGGCCTGAGAAAGACGCAAGAGCTGAACCAGAGCTGTTCGAAGCTCGAGTCGTATCTGGATACCAATCGCAAGGTCGCTTTGCTCCGCATCAAGATTCTCAAGTGACGTTAAAGCATTCTGCAGGTGGAGAGCCGCTTCTCTTGCTGCAAACCGTTCCAATGCCTTCTTCCCTGCAGCATGGCAACTTTGAGCTGCGTCGTCCCAGATCGCCCCATTGAAAGCATGATGAGCCAAGCGTTCTACGGGGGAAATTGGTGCTCCCAAATCAAGATCAGACAGTTCTTGATAGGCCGATGCATGCAATTGAACTCGCTTTTTCTTCAAGACGGTCGCGTAACTGACCTCCTGAAAAACTGGGTGCCGAAAGACGAAATCAGATCGTCCTTCTTCGTGCACCTCACGGATAAACTCGAAATTTTCCAAGCGTTTCAATGACAGCAAGACTTCGTGTCGTGGCACGTCAGTGATGGCACTCAGTAATTCAGCTTCAAAATGATCTCCCAACACGCTAGCGGCCAAGAGAGTATCTTTCGTTTCCGGGGGCAGTCGATCAATGCGTTCAGCGACGAGACCACGAACAGACTCAGGAGGTTCAAATCCAGTTTGTTCCAACGTTCGGGCCCGTGGTGACTCCCTGAACGCCTCGGATTCCATTACAGTTCGGACAACTTCGCATAAGAAAAGTGGATTGCCCCGGCTCCAGCCAACAAGCTGTTTGCAAAGGGCCGGCGTGGCGGCGGCGCTCATTATGTGCCCCACCAAATTTTCAATGTCAGCGTCGCTGAGTCCTGAAAGAGGAATGTGCGAAAGTGCGGACGCACCCTTCCACTTCAACTTCGTGTCAGGTCGACATGTCATGATTAAAAGAGTTGAAGTCGACTTGACCGCTTCGATGAATTTGCCAATTAAGTCGAGCGAACAAGAATCCATCCACTGGATGTCTTCAATGATGACGACAAGTGTCTGCGAATTCGACAGATGCATGAGCTGCTCAATGACGACGTTCGAGATTATACCGTTTCGGGTTCGCGCATCGTAGCCTCTCCAATCATGTGAATTGTTCTCCAGCTCGAACAGTTCACAAAGAGCAGCTTGGGTAACGTCCTTATCCAAACGCGTCGTGCGAGATATTTCAGCAATCTTGGATAACCGTTCTTGTGCAGTCGCCGTTGCGAGCCTGAAGACATCCCAAAAGATCGCTCGAACGGCATAGAATGGAGCGTTATCGCGATACCGATCAATCGCAATCCGACTAAACGTCATGCATGAAGAATGCTCATCCAAAAATCGATCAATAAGGCGAGTTTTTCCGATACCCGCATCGCCTTCGATCAAAATTGAACTGCCGAACCCTTCATTCGCACGTTCGAGTGCGAATCCTATCGCTTCCATTTCCAGGGATCGACCAACGAATACGGCTTCGTGGGTTCTTGATTGGGGGGTGATTGGAGCACGTTGAGTTCCCAGCTCGAACAAATCAATCGGTTTCGAAAGGCCTCGGATATCCGTCAACCCAAGGTGCTGGGTCTCGAAAACTTCGTCAATGAGGGCCTTGGAGGCAGCGCTCATAACAGCACCTCCGTGAGGTGCCTTATTCTGCAACCGTGACGCAATATGCACGGTTACGCCCGTCAGGTCATAATTCAATGCGAGATCAGTTCGAGCCAGACCGAACGCGACTTCGCCTGAATGAATACCCATCCGCACATCAAGGATAGATTTGGTTTTGCGGGCTTCGGCTAATCTTCGCAGAATTTTATGAGCCGCATGACAACACCGGATCGGGTGGTCCGATTGAGCGTCTGGAGCACCAAACATGGCGAGCACACCATCTCCAGTGTTAGCGAAAATTGTACCGCCATAGTCATGGATAGCAGCGGTCATGATCGAAATTCCAAAGGAAAAAAGATCGTGCGCTTCCTCAGGATCAGCCTCGCGAATTGCCGAGAGGGAGCCAATCATATCCACGACGAGAACCGTCACGAACTTCCTCTCGGCTAGCGCCGGTTCCGCAGATTCAAAAGAAAAATTCCCCTTCTTTGGGGCGCTACGGGTATCTGAAAGCGCGACTGGTGTCGACAATCGATCCCCACAAGCCGCGCAGTACTTCGCGCTCGACGAATTAAAACGCCCACATTGATCGCATGGCTGCGGCGCCGAAGTGCCGCAACCATCGCAAAAGGTGCTCGTTCTGAGCAGTTGCTCTCCACACTCGACGCAGTGCTTTGGATCGTCGTGATCCACGGAAATAAGACCCTTTTTCGCCAAGCTCTACGATCTGTAGAACTCCCCGATCAACAGATTGCCTCAATAAGACAGGCTGCCGCAACACCGCATTGCATAGCAACGATCGCACGAGGCTCACCCAAGACACGTTGTGGGGCGTGTAGCGCAATACACTTGCGAATATCCTCCTTGTTATGAGGACCTGCGTCGATAACTTTGACCTTTTTTATGATTGCCATTTTATTTGGAACCGTCAGCTGAGAACCAATTACAGTCCATTTCGCCGCGACGAGGTCCTTTCCCTCAACTTCAAACCGAGCTTCAACGTTAAGAGTCGTGATCGCATACTTGTCGGTTTTTTCTTGTCCCGGTTCAGCCTCGACGTGTCCGTAAAGGTTGCCCACGCCGAAGGGCGCGAAGAAGGTGCCGCTCCAATTTTCAAGCTTCCCAACCTTCAGACTCGGCGCGGTGGACCAAAGATAGAACGGCGTGCCATCGGTTCGAGTTGTCGCTCCGAAGAATTCCTCCGATTCAATCTGTTTGCTCTTCAGGCCGAATCCTTTGGCAACATTGATCCCGCTTTCGCGAAGTTTCATAAAGCTCTTTACAGGGATGGGAAAAATCTCAGGCGAGCCACCTGGAAGTGCAGCAATCATACAAGACATATCATTCTCCATTTTCAACCAGAGGGATGTTAGCACTAATTTTGAATGGACCTGACTCGAAAATTTGATCGAGCAAGGACGAAATCAAATTCTATCGTTAATAGGTTCGCGGCCACTCGTCAGCCGAGGTAAACGAAGCGAGATTCGCAACGAACCCATTCCTTTTGACATACGGTGTATCAGAAACGATGAGGCATACGACTTGACTTAAGTTTTCTCAAACGCGCGCGGCGTCAACATTAACGGCGTTTGTAGAACCAAATATAGTACAGCATCACTCCGGCGAGGAAGGCCCCGATACCCGGAATCAGGGTCAGGGTCAAAGCGCAAATACTCTGGATCACCTTCTTAGCCGTTGTTGTATCTCCTGCCACCGACGGATCTTGTTGATGACGTTGAGAGCGCGCTCGTGTTGACCCGGCTTCCCCACGTTGCTGTCGGCGTGTGGTCGGAACGACGGTGCCCTGCGGCTGAGCCGTTGTTAGCTTAGGCTGAGCGATGAGCTCGGGTTTCGGTGGTTCTGCTTCCTTGGGGGTCCACCAAGTCTCGGTCGGTGCTTTGCCCAATGCCGCCGCCTGCCGCAAAGATTGCCGCGCATTGAGCTTTTTATCGGGATCAGCGAAGGATGGCGCATCCGGCTGGCCGTACAAGGCCCGCGCCTCTGCCGTCAGGCGCTCAACGCCATCGCCATGAACCATCGCCAAAAACTGGGCATAACCGAGCGCGCTGGCCTTGGGCGAGCCGCGCCGGAAAGGCCCAGAACTGCGGCCCGCTTTGGCCTGGTGTAAATGCGCGCGGAATTTCCGGCGCTCCTGCCGCGAGACGGTCAAGCCGTCGTTGACCGTAATGCCGGTAACCTCTTGCCGCGCATTCTTGCGCATCACGCGGGTCTTGTCCTCGTTCAACGCAAAGCCTTCATCGGTAACAACCTGCTCGACGCTCCACATCAACTTGCGCAGCGCTTCGCCATTTTCAATCTCTGCCGAGAACGTCAAATCATCGGCATAGCGCGTGTAGGAAAACCCGAACTTGCGCGCCACTCCAGACAAACGACGATCAAGCTTGCGGCACAGCAGATTGGTGATCGCCGGTGAGGTCGGCGCGCCTTGCGGCAGGGCACGCTCGCCGTTCGCAACATGCCAAGACTCGCCGTCGATACGCATTTCACTGCGATCAGCCTCAGTCGCCAGCAAGGCAAAAACAGCAGCCTGCGCCTCGGCATAACCAAACGATCGGAACAAACCTTTGACGCGTCGATACCCGATGCTCGGGAAAAAATCCTTGAGGTCGAAATTGATCACCACGGCTTTTTTCTGGTGCGGCGCGGCATTGGTCAGGATTGAACGAGCCGCACGAAACCCATGAGCAGCATCATGCGGCTCGACTTTCTCGATCACCGTATCGAGTAACCAATATTGCGCGCGCTTGAGGCGCGGCATGGGCGCGGACAGCGTTCGATATCCGCCCGTCTTTTTAGCGATACGAAAGCGCTTATAGTGTGTCACCTTCGACGCCTTGCGGTCATACGTCAGAAAGCGCAACTCGCCCAAACTAACACCCATCGCATCGGCGATGTCTTTCAAGTCCGCAAAGGCCGGTGCGCCATGGGCCGCCAACCGCGCAGCATCCGACTCGCGATTCCGCAGCGCGCCCGAAACGTCGTCGCCAAGATGAACGATGTCATCGCGTTTTTTCTCAAACCAATTTTGCGCCCGCGCATTGCGTTCAGCGATTTGGCGTTCTTTGGTCTCGATGCGCCGCGCCTTCGCCTCGGCCATCCGCTGCTTCATGATCTCGGCGACGGCACGCTCTGGATTGCGATAGGCACTGGCCTTCTTCGCAAGTTCTGAAATCTCGCGTTGTAGCTCGCCACGTCGGGTGATCATTTCTTCTGGCATCGAGGGCATATCCTTGCCCTTCGTCCAGAAACCGTAGCGGATCATTTCCTCAAGCGTGACCTCATCCATCGAACTTTCGCGGATGCGATCATAGAGTTGTTGGCGGCTGTCGGTGGTCATCGTCCACCTCGCCAATCAACAATGTCTTGAAAACACCGGAGAGGCGCATGGCGGACTTTCGAACAAGTCCCAGTGCTGGAACGCTCAACTCGAGGGCCA
>CAZXMX010000091.1:3478-13062 GCA_964641645.1 uncultured Neomegalonema sp. | reverse complement strand
AAATTCACAAAATTGGCGCAGATAACGGCTGCCGCCGCCTTTGCTGTCGGCGCATGGGCGAGCAGCGCAGCGGCGCAAGACCTGAAATTCTTCACCATCGGCACGGGCGGCACCGCCTATACCTATTATCCGGTTGGCGGCGTCATCGCGAATGCGATCTCTAAACCTCCGGGTTCGCGCGAGTGCGGGCAGGGCGGTTCTTGCGGCGTCGATGGCCTGATCGCCTCTGCTGTTTCATCCCGTGGTTCGGTGGACAACGTGAACGCCATCATCTCCGGCCTTCGCAACTCGGGCTTCGCACAATCGGACGTCGCTTATTGGGCGTATAGCGGCACGGGCACGATGGAAGGCAAAGAGCCTGCGAAAGACCTCCGCACCATCGCAGCACTCTTCGAAGAGCACATTCACCTCGTTGCCTTGGCCGACAGCGGCATCGACTCGGTCGCTGACCTTAAAGGCAAGCGCGTCTCGCTCGATGAGCCGGGTTCCGGCACCTATGTCGACGCCAAGCTGATCCTCGAATCGAATGGCCTGTCGACCGATGATGTGACCGCCGAAGCTCTTAAAGGCGGTGCAGCCTCCGAAGCCCTGCGCAATGGTAAGATCGATGCGTTCTTTGTCGTTGCTGGTTATCCTACCGGTTCGCTGGTCGAATTGGCTTCGGCAGCAGACATCAAGCTGGTTCCGATTGACGGCAAAGGCGCGGATGCACTGGTCGAGAAATATGGATTCTTTGCCGCGGGAGAAATCCCCGAAGGCACCTATGAAGGCGTCGCTGCGGTCAACACCGTTGCCGTCGGTGCACAGTGGTTCACCAGCGCGAACGAAGACGAAGACCTGATCTACGCGATCACCAAAGCGTTGTGGAACGACGAGTCTCGCAAGCTGCTCGATGTTGGCCACGCAAAGGGCAAGACCATCACCCCAAAAAGCGCGCTGAACGGCGTGGGTGTACCGCTGCATGACGGCGCGAAGAAGTTCTACAAAGAAGCAGGCATGTTGGAGTAACCCTCCTCAATCGCACTGCCGATCAGCCCCTTCCCGCCATGCGGGGAGGGGATTTTTAATTATACTAACACCTCCCTGTCGGACTCGCTCCGACAATCTAGTTCTGCCAAAAACTTGAACTGGACCCCAGATTTTTTCTGAGGGAGACGAATTTCACACGAGGCGCTTGATGACGACGCAGCCTGAACTCACCGCTGAACAGCTTGCCAAGATCGAACGCAAGTTTGATCCAGAAACAGCCTATCGCCCAACCGGACCCAAGCTGGCGATACTGATTTCAGCCGTTCTGGTTGCAATGTCGGTCTATCATTTCTACGCGTCCGGCTTTGGGTTGATCCGCGAGTTATTGCACCGAGGCATCCACCTCGCGTTCGTTCTGGGACTTGGCTTTTTGCTGTTCTCATGGCGACGCGATGCGGTGGGTGTTCGTTGGCAGGACAAGCGCTTTTCGTTCGAGGGCGTTGCGATCCTTGATCTGATTTTTTGTGTACTTGCCGTCGGTGCCGCGCTCTATCTTCCGCTGCTGCCACCCGAGATCGTCTCCGAGCGTGTCGGCAATCCGGCACCGTCGGATGTCTTCATGGGCAGTGCGCTCTTGCTCATCACCCTCGAAGTTGCGCGCCGCTCGATCGGTCCAACGCTTCCGCTGATCGCGATGTTCTTTATTTACTTTGCGCTTTTTGGTCCGCAGTTTCCCGGCGCACTGAAACACGGCGGCACGAGTTGGCTTGGCTTTATCAACCACATCTACATGACGAACCAAGGCATCTACGGCATCGCGATTGGCGCGATGGCAAAGTACGTCTTCTTGTTCATTTTGTTCGGTGCGCTCGCGACCCGCATCGGCCTTGGTCAACTCTTCATCGACCTCGCCTCCGTCATTGCGGGGCGCTATTCGGGTGGCCCTGCCAAAGTCGCCATCTGCGCGTCGGCCTTCATGGGCAGCATTTCCGGGTCGAGCATCGCGAACACTGTCACGACGGGTTCTCTCACGATCCCCGCCATGAAAAAAGTCGGCTACCCGCCACACTTCGCGGGTGCGGTTGAGGCGACCGCTTCGACGGGTGGACAGATCACGCCGCCGGTCATGGGCGCAGCGGCGTTCATCATGGTCGATTATCTCAACATTCCACTGCGAGACGTTCTGGCGGCGGCCCTGTTCCCCGCATTGCTGCACTATTTTGGCATCTTCGTGATGGTGCATCTGGAGGCAAAAAAACTCGGCCTTCGCGGTTTGCGTGCTGATGAACTGCCCAAAGCCCTCATCGTGTTGCGCGAGCATTGGCTCGCGCTGATCCCGCTGTTCATCCTCGTCTACATGATCTTGTCCGGACGCACGCCCGACTTCGCCGCTGTCTATGCGATCATCGCCTGCGTTGTGGTCGGCTTCCTCAAGTCCAGCACTCAGGTGACGTATTGCAAAGCGCGCGGTCTTCCTTTGCCGGAGAACCTGTTTGGTATCCGCGCCCTCTGGGAGTCGTTGGCGGCTGGCGCACGGGGCACGATTGCCGTTGGCGCAGCGGCGGCTTGTGTCGGTATCATTGTTGGGGTGGTCACGCTGACGGGTTCAGGCTTTCGCGTCGGAGCGATTGTTATTACCACGGCGAACGACATCGCAGGCTTTGTCTCAGCGCTGCCGATCCTCAACTATTTCGATCTACAACAATGGGCGTTGTTCTTCTCGCTGCTTCTCGTCGCGATTGCCTGCATCATCATGGGCGCAGGCGTTCCGACGACAGCGACCTACATCATCCTCGTATCGGTGACAGCAGGCGCATTTCAAATTCTCGGCGTCGAGCCGCTCGTCGCGCACTTCTTCGTCTTTTATTACGGCGTGCTGGCAGACATTACGCCGCCCGTTGCACTTGCGGCTTATGCTGCCGCTGGTATCGCCGGATCGAACCCGTTTAAGACCGGGAACACGGCCTTCCGCCTCGGCATTGCCAAAGCACTCGTGCCGTTCGTCTTCGTCTATTCCCCCGCGTTGCTGCTCGTGGCGGATGGATTCACGTGGTGGGCGTTCTCGGTGACACTGGCCGGTGCGATGCTTGGCATCGGCGCCCTCGGCGTGTCGTTCTCAGGGTATTTGTTCGCACCGCTCTATGGACTAGAGCGGTGGTACGTCGCGATTGTCGCATTCCTGTTCATCGCACCGGGACTCACAACAACCCTCATCGGCCTCGCGTTGTTGGCGCCCATCGTTCTGCTCCAAATCAGGCGCAGGAGGATCGCACCAAGCATCGCGGGGTGAGGACCCTTAGTTACAATTAGGGATGAAACAATTGCGGTCGCTGTCGATCCGGTTAAACCGCGCTTCTTGCAGCATTGAACTGATCATCGAGGAGCTGATCCGACCGACGGTCTGTGGGTTCGCGAAATCTTGGCGCGCCAAGGTAAACTGTCCGACGCCAATGCGTCGCTGGCCGTGCAAGAAGGTCAAGGTGGCCTGTGCAAGATCGCCCTTCGGAGCAATATCCAATTGAGCATAGTTCACGAGGCGGCGGTCACCTTTGACAGCAAGGAAGGATGAATCCCCGCGCAAGAATTGGGGGAATCGAAGGCTTCGCCCGAGGACATCGGGGGCAACGCCAACATTCTCAGCCCCGCGAACAACAACGGGGTAATTCGGCCCGCCAATCGTGGTCTGGTCAAATAAGGTCCGAACGATGATGGTTTGAGATGTATTCGGAATGGGCGCACACGCAGAAAGGGCGAGGGCGGCGAGAGAAGCGGCTAAAACTAACTTTTTCATCATTGTCTCCCAAAGTTGACACACATCAACATGGGGACGATGGCGTCAAATATCTACATCTTCAGCAAATCGTGCATTTTCTTGAATGTATTCAAAACGCTTCTCAGCGCGTTTTCCCATCAGCCGTTCAACGAGATCAGACGTATCCCCAGCTTCCGCATCTTCGATATGAACGCGGATCAGCGTCCGCTTCGTGGGGTCCATCGTCGTTTCTTTCAGTTGCTTGGCCATCATCTCACCAAGGCCCTTAAAGCGACCGACATCGGTTTTTTTGCCTTTGAATTCGGTTTCGAGCAGGCGGTCGCGTTCTTCTTCGTCCATTGCATACATCGACTTCGCACCGGCGGTAATCCGGTAGAGCGGAGGCGCGGCGAGGAACAGATGACCGTTTTCGATCAACTGGGGCATCGCGCGGAAAAAGAACGTCATCAGCAGCGCTGCGATGTGCGCCCCGTCGACATCAGCGTCGGTCATGATAATGACCCGTTCATAGCGCAGATCATCGTCGTTGTATTTGCTGCCCATGCCAACGCCGAGCGCGAGCATCAGATCTTGCAGTTCTTGGTTCTGCGCCAGCTTATCGGCGGTCGCATTGGCGACGTTCAGGATCTTACCGCGCAGAGGCAAAATCGCCTGCGTCTTTCGATCCCGCGCCTGTTTCGCGGACCCACCAGCGGAATCGCCCTCGACCAGAAAAATCTCTGAATCCGCTTTGCTCGCATTGGCGCAATCAGCCAGCTTGCCCGGCAAGCGCAGTTTCTTGGTCGCCGACTTACGCTGCGTTTCTTTTTCCGCGCGGCGCTTCATGCGCTCGTCGGCACGGGCGACACAAACTTCGATTAGTGCCTCGGCGCGCTTGGGGTCAGCGGCGAGCCAGTTATCAAAGTGATCGCGCACACTGGCCTCGACCAGTTTCGTCGCGTCCGCCGAAGAGAGGCGATCTTTGGTCTGGCTCTGGAACTCAGGATTTCGCAAGAACACCGATGCCAAGGCCCGCGCGCTGGAAAAGACATCCTCCGCCGTAACCTGCGCGCCCTTTTTGTTGCCAATCAACTCGGCATGGCCGCGAACCCCTCGGGTCAGCGCATTGCGTAGCCCGGTCTCGTGGGTGCCGCCCATCGGCGTCGGGATCGTATTGCAGTAGGAAGACGTCGCCCCGTCCCCAAACTCGGTCCAATGCACGGCCCATTCGACTGCGCCCATCGTGTCCTTGAACTTCTCCGAAAACTCCGCACGGCCTGCAAACGGCTGCGGCGACAGGGTCTCCTCACCCTCCATCTCAGCGGCGAGAAAATCTGCGAGACCGTTTGGAAAATGGAATGTTGCTTCGGCGGGCGTCTCGTCGCCTTCTTTCAGCAGAGCCGGATCGCACTTCCAGCGAATCTCGACGCCTTGGAACAAATATGCCTTCGAACGCGCCATCCGCAGCAGGCGAGCAGGCTTAAATGCGGCGCGTGGCCCAAAGATTTCCGGGTCTGGCGAGAACGTTACGGTCGTCCCACGGCGGTTCGGAGTCTTACCGCGCTTTTGCAGCTTTGAGGTTGGCAACCCGCGAGAGAACGTCTGGCCGTAGACCTGTTTGTCTCGCGCGACTTCAACATCAAGATGATCCGACAGCGCATTCACGACCGACACGCCGACACCATGCAGACCGCCCGAGGTCTGATAGGCCTTGCCTGAGAATTTACCCCCTGCGTGCAGGGTGGTCAGAATGACCTCCAGCGCGGATTTCTTGGGGAACTTCGGGTGTGGATCGACGGGAATACCGCGCCCATTATCGCTGATTTTGACCGATCCATCGCCGTTGAGCGTCACTTCGATACGGTTCGCGTGGCCCGCGACGGCCTCGTCCATCGAGTTATCAATCACCTCGGTCACAAGGTGGTGCAAAGCGCGCTCGTCCGTACCGCCGATATACATGCCGGGGCGTTTGCGCACGGGCTCCAGCCCTTCGAGGACCTCAATATCCTCGGCGGAATACCCGGCGCTATCGCTAGCATTCGAATCGAACAGCGGTGTTGCCATGCTCTAGACCTGCGTTCTTGTTGTGTTTTGGCGGTGGTGCGGTGGGGATACCGGAAATCCAGCGGCTTGAAAAGCCCGCCGCGCAGGGATAGAGCCGATAGGCAATTCTAGGGAGAGCCGCATGAGCCGCACAGTCTACGTCAACGGCGCGTTTGTCGCAGAAACAGACGCCAAAATCTCGGTCTTTGATCGGGGGTTTCTGTTCGCGGATGCCGTCTACGAGGTCTCGACGGTGCTCGATGGCAAGCTCGTCGACAATCTCGCGCACATGGAGCGCCTGAAACGCTCGCTGTCCGAGTTGAAAATGGGCTCGCCTGTCCCCGTCGATGACATTCCAGCCTTGATGGGAGAACTGGTCACGCGCAACGGCGTCACCGAAGGCATGGTCTATCTGCAAGTCAGCCGGGGTCCAGCGGATCGAGACTTTGTGTTCCCCGCTGAGGAAAAGCCTAGCCTCGTGATGTTCACCCAAGAAAAGTCCGTCGCTGTGACGCCCAAATCTGAGAGCGGCATTTCAGTGGTGACGATGCCCGATGTGCGTTGGGCGCGCCGCGACATCAAGACGACGCAGCTTTTGGCTCAGTCCATCGTGAAGCAAGAAGCGGCCAATCAGGGTGCAGACGATGCGTGGATGGTGGAGGATGGAATGATCACTGAAGGCTCCTCCAACAACGCCTTCATCATTACCACCGATGGTGTCATCGTCACGCGGCAGCTTTCCAATTCGATCTTGCATGGTATCACCCGCCGGGTCGTGCTGGAAATTGCCGAGGCCGAAGGGCTGACGGTCGAGCAACGGCCCTTTACGATTGAAGAGGTCCAAGCCGCTGCTGAAGCCTTCTCCACCAGTGCCTCTAGTTTTGTGATGCCGGTCGTTTCGATCGACGGTAAAACCATCAGCCAAGGCGTCCCTGGACCGATCACTCGGAAACTGCGAGAGCGTTATATCGCTGCTGCGCGAGAGGCAGTTTAATGAACCGCGCCCAACAAGACGAAGCCTACCCTTACCCGGCTCGCGATCCGGCCAAGGAAATGGATGAACTCCTGCTTGGTTCACCGAGCCACCCACTTGAAATCGATCATTTCCTCTTCGCGGGTCAGCGAGACTGGACCCAGGCAACCCGCATTCTTGTCGCGGGTGGCGGCACGGGTGATGCGCTGGTGATGATGGCGCAGATTTTCTCGGACTGGGGCGCGAATGTCGATATTCACTACATCGACACCTCCGAAGCGAGCCGCAAAATCGCCGAGGCTCGCATGGCCGCCCGCGGCCTCACAGCGACGTATCACACGGGTGACCTTTTCGCGGCGGCAGAACTCGGACCGTTCGATTACATCGATTGCTGTAACGTCTTGAACCGTCTGCCGGACGCGAATGCTGCTATGTCAGCGTTGGCCAATGCGTTGGTTCCCGGTGGCGGCATCGGAATGATCCTCCCGGCCCCATATGGTCGAGCCGGTGTTCCGGAAATGCAGCACGCATTGAACACGCTGATGCCCGATGATGCACCGGAAAAGAAAGTCGAACTCACCAAAGGGCTGCTCGGCGTGTTACCGCCAACAAATGGCGTCAAGCTCAACCCCTTCCTCCGCGATCATTTTGGCGGCGGCGATGCGGGGCTGCACGATCTCCTCTTGCGCAGCCAAGATCGAACATACAGCGTCGACGGCGTTTATGATCTGCTCGAAGGCGCTGGACTCGAAATGCTCAGTTTCTCCATGCCGGGTCGCTACAACCCGCGCGCTCTGATTGGCCAACCCGAACTGCGCGAACGGGCTGGAAATCTTCCACCCCGCGAGGCGGCTGCGCTGGCGGAGCGCCTCTGCGGTAACATCACGACCCATGCGTTCTACGCCATTCCCAAAGGAACGGGTGCACATCGGATTGCACAGATTCACGGTGACGCGGTGCCAAATCTCGTCGGCCCCAAAGGGGCAGAGCTGGCCAAAGCCATATGGGACGAGGGCCACTTCACGTTCAATCTCGACGGCCTAGTGGTCCAACGGAACTTACCAAAAGACGTGGCCGGAATTGTCACGGGCATTGACGGAAAGCGTTCCCTAAACGACATCGCCAAGATGATGGGGTGGGAAGCAAAGACATTTATCGCGGGGTTCAAGAACCTCTATCAACCGCTCAACAACTTCAATTTCTTGCGCTTCAGTGCGCGGCGAGAACTGCAGGAGAAGTAAGATGGCTTATCGCATTGTCGCCAACGCGGCGGGTGGACCCGAAGTGCTGACCCGTGAAGAGGTCGAAGTCGGTGCGCCCGGTGAAGGACAGCTTCGTTTGCGCCACACGGCGGTCGGCCTGAACTATCTCGATACTTACTTTCGCAGCGGCCTTTATCCGTGGCCCCCCAATGCCGATCCCGTTCCGGGCGGCGAGGCGGTCGGCATCGTCGAAGCCATTGGTGCGGGTGTTACAGGTTTCTCTGAGGGAGACCGCGTGGGTTACACGATGCCCGTCGGGGCCTATGCCAGCCACCGCATCGTGCCCGCCGATCGGATGATGCATATTCCTGATGGGGTCAGCGACGAAGTTGCCGCGGCTTCTATTCTCAAAGGACTCACGACGCACTACCTGCTCAATCGTACCTTCGAGGTGAAGCCCAACCACACCGTGCTGTTCCAAGCGGCGGCGGGCGGTGTCGGTTTGATCGCAGGCCAATGGCTCAAACATATCGGTGCGACGTCAATTGGCACAGCGGGTGGCCCTGAGAAGTGTAAACTTGCTGCCGAGCATGGCTACACCCACGTTATCGATTACAACGACAAGGACTTCGTCGCCGAGGTTGACGCGCTGACCAACGGCGAAAAATGCCATGTTGCCTTTGATAGTGTCGGGCAAGCGACGTTCCCTGGTTCGCTCGATTGTCTGCGTCGCCTTGGCATGTTCGTCACGTTCGGTGCGTCGTCCGGTCCCATTGAGAGCTTCTCGATCAAGGACGTCGCATCGCGCGGCGGCCTCTTCATGACGCGGCCATCGCTCTACAATTACATCGTCACCCGTGAGGAACTCGACGAAGGCGCATCGGCGCTGTTCGGGCTGATCGCTGACGGCACAATCAAAGTTCCCGTCAACCAAACCTTCGCGCTCGCCGACGCTGCTGAAGCCCACCGCGCCCTGCATGCGCGCGAGACAACAGGGTCGAGTGTTCTGATCCCCTAGGTGACGCGCTCCTTTACGGAGCCGCGACCTTAATGATGTGCCGTGCCAGCACGGTCCTGCCCTGATTGAGGACATAACGAATTTCGAATTCGCCCTCATCATCCGGCATCCGCAACTTTGTCTTCGGCCCTTTGTTCGTTCGAACATAGCTGATGTAGGTACTGTCGTCGGCACCGGCTTTTGCAACACTGATAAAGTCACCCGAGGCGTCTGGCCCGACCCAATCAATCGTGATCAATGCTCCCGGAGTTGTGGTGTCGGGTGCGGAGATGCTAACTTCGGCTTCCGTGATCGAGATCGGCGTGATCGCGAGCGGACGTCTACCTTGGTGCAGTACATAACGAATTTCATAATCACCTGCTTTGGTCGGCATCAGTAGCTTGAGAGGGCTGCCCTTTCGAGTGCGTGTGTACGCGGTGTAACTCGCATCCTCATCGCCAACCGGAAAGACCGCGATGTAGTCGTTTTGGGCATCCGGCCCTTCCCACTCGACCTTAACGGTTGATCCGATCTCAGCGGTCTCGGGTGCGGAGATGCTGACTTCGGCTTCCGTGATCGAGATCGGTGTGCTGGCGAGCGGACGTCTACCTTGGTGCAGTACATAACGAATTTCATAATCACCTGCTT
>CAZXMX010000091.1:0-3378 GCA_964641645.1 uncultured Neomegalonema sp. | reverse complement strand
TCGTGTACGTGTAGGCGGTGTACCGCGCGTCCTCGTCTCCCGTTGGGAAGATCGCAATGTAGTCGTTCTTCGCATCCGGCCCTTCCCATTCTACTGTGATTGTCGAGCCTAATTCAGCCGCTTCTTTCGCTATGATCCGAGCGGTTGGTAACGGTGTCTCCAAGACCAGAACGATCTGTTGGGCGCTTGTTTTATCGACCTTGAATGTTATTTCAGCCGTCGCTTCGTCAGAGGGGCGGAGAACTTCAGCAGTGTAGTTTCCGTTTGGCAGGGTCAAAGCCGGTGCGGCGATGTTTTCATAATCGAGAAAAGTTTTTTCATCCGACGTGATCGTCCAAATCAATCCGTCATTGATTGTGGGACCGTCTTCACCATCGGTGGCGATAAATGATGTAATCTCAAACTCAACCGGAGCCGCGACCTTCGCAAGCGCGTCCTTCAACTCTGTCGCGTTCGCGGCACTGACGAAAGTTCCGCCGGTATTTTCGGCGAGGCATTGCAATTGGGCTTTGTCTTTTGCTTCCGAAACATCAAAGCCGACGACATGAGCGGTAAAATCTACCCCGCGTTCTTCTAACCGATTGCCAAGCTGACAAGGATCAACGTTGCAGGTCTCACGGCCATCGGAGACGAGGATAACGGTTGCTTTTTCTTCCGTGTATTTCAGTTCTTCCGCGGCGGCGAGAACAGCCGCTGACAGCGGTGTTTTGCCTTTTGGCTTGATGCCATTGACGGCTGAACGGATTGCATCCGTCGTGTTGGCGCCGACCGGCACAAGCGATTCGATATCCCCGCAATCACCCTTTCGCCGGTGACCGTAGACCGTGAGACCGAGCTCCATATCTTGCGGAATTTCGCCGAGCAGATCGCCGACAACTGTTCGCGCGATGGAGATCTTTGCCTCGCCCTCGATCTGACCCCACATGGACCCCGACCCATCCAGAACGAGAATGGTGCGCGGCGCATCGGCGAGTGCAGGCAGGGGAGCCAAAAGCGAAAGCGCAACCAGCGACGAGCGAAATACAGTGAACATGAACATCTCCAAACCAATGACAGGAGTTGTCCATAGGATACCATCAACCCGCTATAGTTGCCAAGCCGCGATCAAGATGCCTCCACGGTCTTCACCTTGATCGTGCCTTCCAGCATTCGGTGGACGGGGCATTTGTCCGCAATCTCGATGAGTCGCTTACGTTGATCCGCCGAGAGAGACGGGTCGAGCGTCACCGTGCGGGTAAAGGTGCTGTTGCGACGGTCTGCCTGTTCCCACGTCACATCGACCTGCGCGGCGTCCATCTCCCAACCTTTTCGTTTGGCATACATCCGCATCGTCATCGTCGTACACACGCTGAGGCCGGCCCCAATCAGCTCAAAAGGCGTGAAGCCCAGATCGGTGCCGCCCACGCGTTTGGGTTCATCGCCAAACACAAGACGGTCACGTGGCGCGAGGACGCGGTTGAGGTATCCGGTGGGATCACGTTCAAACGCGCGAACGCCTTTGTCGGGTTGCGGAAGATCAGTTTTTGGCAGCGACAGATATTTCGCCGACCACGTTGCGATGACCGAAGCGGCGTAGTCGGCATCTGCGCCTTTCGTCAGCAAGTGATCGGCGTCGTCAAGGCTGACAAAACTTTTCGGGTGTTTGGCTTTGAGAAACAGCGCGCTGGCGTTATCAACACCAACCGTTACATCAAGCGGCGCGTGCATGACCAACAGTGCGGCATCGAGGTCCGGTAAGGCGGTGTCCAGCTTGGCGCTGGCAATATCGTCGAGGAAGTGTTTGCGGATCGTGAAAGGTCGTCCGGCGAGGCAAACTTCGGCTTCGCCTTTCGACTGAATTTCCTCCACCCACTTTCCGAAATTATGCGAGACGTGACCGGGGTCCGCAGGCGCACCGATGGTGGCGACGGCCTTGATGCCGGGGATCCGTTTGGTTGCGGCAATCACCGCTGCGCCGCCGAGTGAATGGCCGATCAGCATCGAGGGCGCTTCGAGGTGTTCTTCCAGTGCTTTTGCCGCCGCGACGAGGTCTTCAATGTTGGAGGTAAAGTTCGAGTTCGCAAACTCGCCCTCAGAATCGCCGAGGCCGGTAAAATCAAACCGCAACACAGCCACGCCGCGACCCGCGAGCCGTTGGCTGATCCGACGCGAGGCGAGCAGGTCTTTGGACCCGGTAAAACAGTGCGCAAAAATCGCCACAGCACGCGGAGGCTCGACAGGACGGTCAAGGCGTCCGGCAAGGGTGCTGCCATCAAATCCGGCGAATTCAAATTTCTCACTGCGCATAAATGGTCTCCTTTGTCGGAGAACTTACCGTCCGTGATCGCGGCGGCAAAGATCGGTGACGGCAGTGTGATGTGTGTTTCAGTCCGAACGCTTTTGCTTTCGCCCAGCCTCAGACCGGATCAAAGCTTTGGCGCATTAGCGTAGAAACTTTTCTTCAAACGGAAAGCGGGTCAGGTTCTCGTGGCCGTCTTCGGTAATCAAAACCTGATCCTCCAGCTTGATTCCGCAAGACCCACCAACCTCGCCATAATAGACCTCGACGCACAAGGTCATGCCGGGTTCTAAGCAGCGATCTTCGTGCTGGCCGTCCTCGAAATCCTGCGCATAGCGGATCGAGGGGTATTCATCGCATAGGCCGACGCCGTGGAAGACAACGCCATACCGTTGTTCGGCATATTTCTCGGGCAGTTGTTGCGACAGCTTTGTCAGATCATCCAGCTTGATGCCCGGCTTCAAGATCGCCGTGTTGGTTTGGATGTGATCGAGCGCGTCGCGATAGATTTGCTTCTCATACGCACTGGGTTCAACATCGCCGACGATCAACGTGCGGCTGAGGTCAGCGCAATATCCATATGGGCCGATCAGATCGGTGTCGTAGGCGAGAATATCGCCCTCCGCCATCACACGTGGCCCCGCCTCTTGGAACCACGGGTTCGTGCGCGGGCCGGAGGAGAGGATACGCGTCTCGATCCACTCGCCGCCGCGAATGTGATTGCCGTGTTGCAAGACTGCCCAAGCATCAACCTCGGTGATGCCGGGGCGGACCATCGCGTGCATTTCGCCCATCGCGGCTTCACAAGCGGCGATGGCACAGCGCATGGCGTTGACTTCGTTTTCGTTCTTGATGACGCGGGCGAACTCGGTGACCTCTTGCCCGTTGAAGATTTCGATGCCGAGGCTTTCCATCGCATCGTGGCCGGGGCGCTCCATACGGTCGACCGCGAGGCGGCGGTTTGTGCCGGAATGTTCGCGCATCAGACTGTCGATTTCCTGTGCGAAGTGCAGGGCGTGTTGTTCGACCAGTCCCGCGCTTTCAAAGAAGAAGAAGCTCGCGCCGTGGCGGACTTCTTTTACGAGCGGCAAATGTGCGCT
>CAZXMX010000090.1:1341-13093 GCA_964641645.1 uncultured Neomegalonema sp. | reverse complement strand
CCACTGTAACAGGATATTCGCATTGCCGGAGCGACCCAGAATTGTAGTTTTGGAATGACATGCGAGAGGGACCCCAGAAAGGGATCTGACATGGCCGAACTGCGCGGGAAGCTGATCAAAGAGCTTGAGAAGATCGCGGGTATTGACGTTCATCTCTGGACACCAGATCGGGATTTCATGGTGATTGATTACCACGGGAAAGAGGTAGCTCACTTCCATGGAAATAACGAGTTGGACGTTAGGCTCTCACCTCAAGTGGTCAAACGTGACGGTCTTACACATGCGCCGAATCGAGTGGGGCACCCAAATCGTAAGAATGGCGGAACCTGGCTCATCGTTCGTTTCACCCGCCAGAGCCACCTCCCTGAGATGGTGCGACTTGTGAAGATGGCTATTGCGCTAAGATAGTCGTGAAACTGCTTTCCGTTAAGCGTATGGACTTTTTCAATCCCATGCGCATAACGTCCGCGAAACACCGATGGAGAAGACCGATGGCCAATTACGATCCAGACAACTTCAAAGAAGGCGAAATGGACATCAGCGTTCAGGAAGCGACCTTTGACGGCTTCATGAAGACCTGCGTCATCACGACGATTATTGTCGCGATTATCTGCGTTTTCCTATTGATCGTAGGCGTTTAACCGCTTTCTCCGCGCTAGGGTAACAGCGGCGCGGACATGAAGGTTGGCAGGCCGTTGACGTAGATATAGCCGCCTTTGAAGGCGATGTTGAACACCTGCTCGCCTTCCACCTCCCCTTTTCTCGCGAAATTTCCAATCGTCGCACTGTAGAGCGACGCCTGCTTTTCCGGTAAAAATCCGGCATTCGCGGCGTTTTCCAGCAATCCGCTGAGGCCCAGAAAGCGCAGGCTTACGCTGCCATCAGGGCGTCTGTCTTGAACGGTCGCTTTGCCTTCCCCGTTGATCGAAACACCCGCAACGTTAACGGCAAAGTCTTCGAGCTGCATCGCTTTCACTTCGAGCGTGTTGTCAGCGCGAACGCTGGTATCCGCCTTCGCGACCACGTTGAGATTTGCAGGGTCACGCGGGAAGCGTTTTCCCGGATCGAAGAACCCCCAGATGCTCTCATTCGCGGTTAATCCGCTCAGGTTCGCCGCCGCTGTAATCTGGCCGGGCTCGCGCAGCGGTGCGCTGGAATCGATCGAGATTTTCTCTGCCTTAAGTTCCATCGGGTTAATCAGTGCCTGTGAGGTCGCGGTGATCTCAATCCCGCGCCCTTCTCCTGAAATCCGGGCACCGGAGGCCTCGCTTTGCAAGCGACCGTCGAATTGGGTGGAGCGGATGGTGATATCAGCGTGAGGGCCACCACGAACCGGCGTCAGGCGAACCGTTTGGATCTCTGGCAACGCGAAATTGATGACACCTAGATCGCCGACGGATGTGTCGAAGGTAACCCACGGCGCGCTCCAATCCGTGCGGGCCTGAACATTGCCGATCAGTGAGATTGCCTCGGTACGTGGTTCGAGAACTTTGCCCTGATAAGAAAAGGGAAAGCCGCCAATCTCGACCGATTGATACCGCGCTGCGACGCCTTGCTGCGCCAGTCTTGCGATCTCGTCATCCAGCCCTTTACGGATTTTACTCTCTCCGTAAAACCAGCCCCCGCTCCATGCGATGGAAAGGACACCAACGGTTCCAATCGCTAGCTTCGCCAGCCTTGCCATACTCACATCTCCTATCGCGCCGCAGACTTACAGAGGATATAGAGCAAGCCATGCGCGATGGGTACGGGTCAAATGTCTGAGGGATTTTGGGTTTTCGGTTACGGCTCGCTGATGTGGCGTCCCGGTTTTCCGTATGTGGAGCGATGCGCGGCTGAACTGCCGGGGCATCGACGAAGTTTTTGTTTGAAATCAGTGCGTTATCGTGGAACGCACGAGAAGCCCGGCCTCGTTCTCGGATTAGAACCGAAGCTCGGAACGCTGTGCCGCGGCGTTGCCTATCGGGTTCGGGCTGAGGATGCCGTTGAAACCCACGCTTATTTGTATGATCGCGAGATGGATCGCGGCTCCTACTTTGAGACCTACCAAACTCTGACGCTTGCCGATGATCGCCGGGTCGAGGCGCTGTGCTATGTGATCGACCCTAATAACCCAGACTATTATCGCGATATGACGCTCGAACAGAAAGCCGGGATTATTGCCGAAGCGGTCGGCCCCGCCGGAGCGAACAGGGATTACCTGTTCAACACCCACAACGATCTGAAAGAAATGCTGGTCGAGGACTCCGAAGTGGAGGCATTGGTCAAGCATGTGGCGCGATTGACGGGGCCCGAGGCGTCGGACGTTTCGTAACCGCGCGGTTGGCTCTCTTCAGTTCAGTTCTTTGCCGAGCCTTCTCGCACTTGGCGCGTCCAATAGGCGATCAAGGGCGAGATGATGAGCGTCGGCCCCAGCCATGCGATTAGATTTGGAATATCGGGAAGGCGACTGATGATCGTGGCGGCGACGGCTGTGGTGGCCGCGATCAGCCCCGCACACATCCCGCCGAGATGTTTGATAATCCGATCCTTGCCCCGGATCGGCCCTGCCCGCAGCATCTTCCAGTCCGTATGAGACGTGATGAGACCGATGATCGCGAAGACGGTGCCGGTGATGAGGAACGTCATTGGGTATTCGATTCCACTGAGGGATATGTAAGCGACGGCGAGTAAGGCGATCACGCTTGTCGCAAACAGCAAAGCGGCCGCGCCAAAGTCGAGCTTTCCCGCTTCACCGGTTCGGTTCATCGCCGCCGCGCGACCAGAAAAAATCAGGTAGCTGCTGAAAATCACAATCCCAAACAAGAAAGGATTGGGCCGGATGATCGACATGGGCAGCCCTGTTACCGCAACGGTGGCCATTCCGTTCACAAAGTACCTGCCGAACCGTCGATGCCAATCACCGCCGCGCTTCACAAACAGCGCCGCATATCCCGCGAGCAAAGCGATGGACCCTCCGATGATGTGAACGACCCTCAGTCCGTAGAACACGTCTTCTGCGGTCATTGGCTTGGCCCCTTTGTGCTGAACGGTAGTAAGAATCAAAATATTGACATCGTCAACATGTATTACACTCGATATTTACAGTGTCAATACCGTTCGAAATGCGATACGGACCCTCGTATGTCGACCGGTTCAAAAACTGATCCTGAAAAAGCGCCGTACCATCACGGCGATCTTCGTACCGCCCTGCTGCAGGCCGCCGAGCGGCTGTTGCTGGAAGAAGGCATCGAGGGTTTAACGCTGCGGGCCGCTGCACGTGAAGCGGGCGTGTCTCATGCAGCGCCGAAGAACCATTTCGAAAATTTGACCGGGTTGCTCAGTGATCTTGCCGCCATTGGATATGAGCGGTTTCGCGCGGAGATGACGGCGAGTGTGCAACATCTCAAGGACCCGCAGGACCGGCTGAATGGGATCGGCAGAAGTTACATCGCCTTCTCACAAGCCAACCCCGCGATGTTCCAACTCATGTTTCGCAACGAGCGCCTCGACTTTGAACGCCCTGCTCTACGAGACGCGGCGAGTGCGTCATTTGCTGTGTTATCCGGTTCTGTTGGTGCACAACGCGCGGAAAGCGTCGGTGAGACCATGACACTCGAACAGGCCGCGGATACGGCGCGATCATGGGCGTTGGTCCATGGATTCGCGATGCTCATGTTGGACGGAAAGCTGAATGGCTTATTAGCGCACGCGCCAGAGGGGACGGACATGGCGGCCCTGCTTGATGCCGTCTTTAACGCGCCCAAATCTTCGAACGACTAGGCGCGGCAGGTTCGATCTCTCCTCTTACCGGAATAGACCTAGGCGTCTTGATTTCCCAAAGCCCCCTCCCATGTGCGAAGTTCACGCAATGTCAGCGTTTCTGAGGTAGAGTCGTGGGCGGAAGGAACCGGAAATGGCGAGCTGTCGATATTGCGGAATTGCCCATGTGAATACCGAGCCCCGCTGCGCATCGTGCGGCGCACCCAAGGCGGCTGCCGATATTCACTGGCTTAAGAAAGAGGAGCGCCAAGCGGTCCTTGAAACCTTGCAGGCCGAACTGCTGGCGAAGAAGACAGTTGAGACGCGAAAATTTCCCGCTTGGGGGTGGATCGCGCTTTTGATCCTGTTCGGGCCTTTTTTGATACCTATGTTCCTACTCTCAATCGTCATGCTTTTCGCCTTCGGTTCTATGGCGAGCCCCCTCTTGATTGGCGCGCTGATCTGGGGCGGCTACCATTTCTATCAATCGAAGAAGAAGACGTAAGACGCCTCGGCGGTTCGTTAGACTTTCGCCCTTTCCATCGTGTCGCTCATACCGACCGAGCCGCTTCGCAAAGGTTCGACAGTTTCTTTCGCGCCAAGTCGCGCCCAAGGATCGCCAAGCCACAATCTGGGGCTGCAACGAGGCGGTCTCGGTCGATGTGATTCAGCGCTGTGGTGAGGCGGGCGGCGATGGCTTCGACCGGCTCGACATGGCTTTTGGCAATCGCTATGGCCCCGAAAATGACAGTCGATTGCGTAAAGCGTTCCAGCAGCGAGAGGTCGTTGTGGCGGTGGGCGTCTTCGATGGAGATTTGATCGACAGAGGAGCGGTCGACGGCTTCGGCGAGTTGGAAATAACTTTGCGGATCGGCCTTGTGGTATTCGGTATCGTCGAGACCACCCGGATAACCGCAGCACATGTGCATGACGCGGGTGGCGGTGTCCGGTACGCCCTCGAAACACCGATCAAGACACTCAACGCCGTAAGATAACGCGCGGTCGACGTTGCGCGCGAAGAGTGGTTCGTCGACTTGGATATAGCGACAGCCCGCTTCCGCCAGTGCGCGGATTTCGAAGTTCAACGCATCAGCCAGATCAAAAGCGAGTTGCCGTTCATCATCGTAGTGGGCGTTCGCCGTGGTATCCATGATCGTCGTCGGACCCGGAACGGTGATCTTGATGGGACGATCCGTGAAGCCTTGCGCGATGCGGTAGTCATGATCGAGGAAATGCTCGCCGCGAGGCTCGATCTTGCCGGAGATTGTCGGCAGCTCGGTTTCATACGCGCCGTCACGTAGCACCCGATGGGTTAGATTCTCGAAGTCAAACCCTGTCAGATGACGGCAATGATAGTGGACGTAATTCTCGCGCCGCATCTCTCCATCGGTGGGAATGTCGATGCCGGTCTCGACTTGATCGGTGACGGCCTGCTCCGTCGCACGCACGAACAGGGCTTCGGTGTGCGCGTCGGCTTCGCACATCGCGTCGGTGTATCCGCGCGTGACGTCCGCGCCTGTTGCGGCGAGCCCACCGCTGACTTGAAACCAATCACGGATCGGAAGGTCATCTGGTTTTGGATACGCGCCGATGCAGGTGGTACGGAGTGTCATGGGCTGCCTACCTGTCTAAAGGTCATCGACCGTATCGACGTCGCGGAGTTCTTCGAGCTTTGCCACGCGCGCGTTTGGTCGCAAGGTTTTTAGGGTGTCAGATAGCGTATGCTCGCTAGACCAACGCACGTTGTCCATAAAGCCCTGCGGCACTTGCCCGCCGCGTAAGCCCACCAGCCAGTAACCGCCATCGGGCGCGGGACCGAAGACGGCATCATGGGAGCGCAGCCCCTCGATGGCTTCGGCGATATGACGCGCATCGATACCGGGTATATCCGCGCCGACGATGATGACCGGCCCCGGCCCGAAACGCCGCAGTGCTCGTGCCATACGGTCTCCGAGATTGCCTGAGCCTTGCGGCCAGCGTTCTGACGCCAAGGGCCACACGCGACTCCGGACCGCAAGGTCAGGCGCGACGGCGAGGACCGTCCGCCACCGGGCGTCACGCGACAGACGTCGGATCAGGGATGAACTCTGCGCGCGAAACCAATTCGCCGCCGCAGCCATGCCGATTCCAGCGCCAAGCCGCGTTTTCACGCGGCCCGGCTGAGGCTCTTTCACAAAGATAACGAGGGTGGGCTTCACTCAGCGTAGTCCGAGCCTTCTTCGTCGAGGATCATCCGCAACTCGGCGAGGTGATGATCGTGGGAAACCGGATAGCTTTCGATCTCTTGCGCGACCTTCTCCGCCACCTTATCGGAAAGCATCTTCAATGGGCGGCCCGTTGAGAGAGCGGTGAGGTAGTTGCGGCACGCCCGCTCGAACAGATAGAGGCGGTTGAAAGCATCGCCAACCGTCTCGCCGATGACCATGATGCCGTGATTGCCCATCACCATGACTTTTTTGCGCGGGTCCGAGAACATCGCGGCACAACGCTCGCCCTCGTCTTCGAACGCCAAGCCACCATAGTCGGCGTCAATGATCTGACGATCAAAGAACATACAGGCGTTTTGGTCGAGTGGCGGTAGGACGGGGTCTTCGAGGCAGGCCAGCGCCGTTGCGTATTGCGAGTGGACATGCAGCGCGCATTTCGCGTGGGGCACTTTGCGGTGCAACGCGCCATGCAACCCCCACGTCGTTGGGTCGGGTGCGTTGGGCCGGTTCAACACATCGGGGTCGTCGGCATCAAGCAGCAACAGTTCGGATGCGCAGATCCGGCTGAAGTGGCGTTGATTGGGATTACAGAGGAATTGCTTGCCATCATCGGAAACGGCAAGACTGAAGTGGTTCGCGACGCCTTCGTGAAAGTCATACCGCTCGGCCCACCGAAACGCCGCCGCGAGATCGCAGCGGGCGTCCCAATGGGGATCGGCGGAATGGTCGGTGATGAGGTCTTCTTCAACAATGGCGTCCATGGCGCTTCTCCGCACGAAGGGTAAGTTTCACCAACCTTTCGCAAGAAAACGTCGGGGCCGCCAGTCAAAAGTAACGCCTCCGCAGCCCTAACGGTCTCCGCTGCACCGAGACCGGGCTTGAACTGGAGCTATCGCGGTTCCATTCCGCGGCTACGCTGAACCGCACTTTACTCGGGCGTGGGATGAATATGTCGAGACGCATCGTATTGGCGCTATTTTTTCTCGCGGTGTTCCTGCAATCGGGAACCTATGGGTTAACGTTCCTGCTGCCGGAGCTATTCGTCGAATTCGGAGCGAATGAAAAAGACGTTGGCGCAATGTTGCTCGTGACGACCTTGGTGACGTTGACCACGGTTTATTACTCGGGGCATTTGTCTGACTTGTTAGGGCGAATGAGAACGCTGGGATTGTCGGGATTCACCATTGCCGTCGCGTTGGTCCTTTATAGCACGGCCAGTGGGGTCGGTGTCGCTCTGATTTTGGCGAGCGCTTTGATTGGGTTTGGCTGGGGGTTGATGTACACGCTCGCCCCTGTGGTTCTGACCAGGTTGAGCGGATCGGACAATCGCGTGCAAACCTTTTCACTTTATGCCGTCTTTCTGATGGCCGGGTTCGGGCTGTCTCCGGTTTATGCATCGTGGATGGAGGCTCGGGGATTTAGTATCCGCGATGCATTTAGCGTCGTTGCCGGGTTTTGCGCGATCAGCGGCTCTCTCTTTTGGTTTTTGAAAACACCCCTTGAACGGTATGCACTGGCGGAGGCGCCCAATGCGCGCTCTCGCCTGTCCCTGCCTGCTGTCGTTGCGATTTTTCGCTCGCGCGGGTGGTTGCCGGTGGTCATGGTATTTCTTGGGGCGTCCGTCTTCGCGGGGCTAAACAACTTTCAGACCTCAATCGCCAAAGCCGAAGGGCTGGATTACGCGGACTATTTTCTGGCTTACACGATCACAACCGTTGTGTGCCGGATTGCCTTTGCGGGGTTTAGCGGTGGTTCCTCGCCCTATCGAGTCATTGCAATTTTGCAATACATCATGTGTGCGAGTGCGCTGTTGTTTCTGTTCATCGATGGCAGCCAGTGGATCTACGTCGCTTGTGCCGTCCTGTTTGGAATTGGTTATGGCGCGTCGTATCCGATCCTCGTAGCGATGGCGGCCAATGATGCGAACGAAGATTTGGTGCCGCAGACGCTTCAGCTTTTTGCGCTGACTTACTTCATCGGCATTTTCGGATTTCCGTATATCGCCGGATGGCTGATTGTCGATTTTAGCATACCAACCCTGCTCATCGTCGTCGCGATACTTGCGGCGATCGAAGCAACGATGGCGCTGGTTCGGAGCACCAGAAAAAGGTGGTCGAGGTTTGGCTAAGCCGCTCCTGCAAATTCGCTCAGAACGAAGTCCTCTGGATTATGGCCGTCGACATAGAGGCGAGTCTCCGGGATTTTAATTGTCGCGCGGGTTCCGACCCCCAACTCACTCTCGATACTTAACTGTCCATCCAGTTTGGACAGGATGCCTCTCACGATTGATAGGCCGAGACCCAAACCATCGTTCCTTTGAAAAGCACTGCCGTTTCCGACTTGCTCAAAAGGGTGCTGGATTCTATCGAGATCGCTGGGTGAGATCCCGATGCCGGTATCGGCAACGCAGATTTCAAGATCGCCTCGCGAACCAAGCTCCGCCGATATCGTAATATTGCCCTCGACGTCCGTGAACTTCACCGCGTTGGCGACGAGGTTCGTGATGCACTGGCAAACTCGACCTTTGTCTGTAAATACATCCAATTCGAATTTAGGAGCTTGCCAAACAATAGAAACGGCGTCTTGTTTTTCCATGCTTTTGCAGAGAGCTTCCGCATTTTTGAACAGCGATTGCACAGAGAAGCGAGCGTCTTCCCAATTCATTTTTCCACTCTCAAGACGTTGGACGTCGAGCAGATCATCAATGTTCTGCAAAAGCGTTTTGCCAGCAGAAAGAATGTAACCTGAATACTCCTTGTAGACTTTCGGCACCGGTCCATCCAACTCCAGATTGGTAAATTCAGCGAAGCCGATCACTGCGTTCAGCGGCGTCCGCAGTTCATGACTCATCGAAGAAATGAAGGTGGCTCGGACGTCCCGCGCTTCCTGAAGATGGCGAACCATGTTCTGGAAATCGGTTTGCATGGCGCGCATTTCAATCGGCATAAACCGGGAGGCCGGTGCCGTCATCGGAACATTCAGATTACCACCGGCGACTTCGCGCGCTTTTGTACTAATCCACTCGATAGGTCGCGCGATCAACAGACTGATCCATAAGGCGACGAGTCCCGCGCTCAACGCGCCAAACAACATAACGACGATCGCCGATTGACGCGCATGGTCCGCTTTTTCGTGTAATTCGGACACGGGCTGCGGAATCATGACTCCCCACCCTGCACCCTTCACGGCGGCATAGCCCGCAATCATGTCGTCCTTGAGAGCAGGTGAGTAGAAGGTTTCAACCCCTGTGCCGCCTTCAAGCATCATTTGAACAGCAGACACCTTCGCGATATTTTTTCGTGCCGCGATCCAGCTTTCCAGCGGGTGCGAGAGAACATTGCCTTCGTGATCGACAATCGCAGCGTGACCGCGAACACCGAACGACACAGCACTGCCCAATTCGATGAAGTAGGATGTGTAGATCGCGCCAATCGCGATGGTGCCATCGCGCGATGTCACCATGTGCATGACATTCTGGCCATCGGGTGATTGCGTCACCGGACCGAAGCTGATGCCCTCACTTCGCGCCAACGCTTTAAAATGATTCAAACGCGCTGTCGGAATGACTTTTGGACAAGGCGTGCCCTTAGGCGCGATTTGATTCACAACCTCGCCGGTCTGGACATTGGCGACGCAGACATGTCGAAACGACAGATTATCCAGAATTTCGGTGACGCCGTCTTTGTCTTGCAGATTGTGAATATCGCTTAACAGAAGCTCAAAAGTCGATGTGAGATCGCGATGGTAGCGTTCCAGAGCGGCGGCGAGATTGCGAGCAATCAAGAGGTGCCGCTCGTGCACTTCATTGAGTTCGCTCTCCAAGACAGCCGAATGCGGCCACGCCCGAAATAAAATTAACGGTACAAGAACGAGTGCAAAGAAGATCGAGATCAGGAGAAATCTCAGTTTCATCGAAGCCTCTGGGAATTCGAGCTACGTTTGGCTAACCGCTCAAATTTAAAGACTTCGCGTTCGAAAAGTCTTACGTTTCGCCTCTTGGCAACGCAAAATCACCCTGAGATCGAGTGATTTTCCTAACAATTCTAATCAACGGCTGCGCTCAGCAGCTTTATGAAGGTCAACGACTGACCTCGCAGCACCATTCGATTTCGGTTCAAGAGGTAGAGTATCGACCGACAAGGTCAACGCATCGCAGGTTTTACTCCGCCGCTTCGATGGTCAACTCGCCAGAACGGATTTGTTCCGCCTCGATGCTTTCGAACAGAGCACGGAAATTGCCCTCGCCAAAACCTTCGTCGCCCTTTCGCTGAATGAACTCGAAGAAGATCGGGCCAATCACGGTCTTTGAGAAAATTTGAAGGAGGATTTTTGTCAAGCGATCTCCGTTGGCATGATCGATCACGCCTTCGCCGTCGATCAAAATGCCGTGGCGTTTCATGCGCTCGATGGGCTCGCTGTGTCCGCTCACGCGGTCGTGCGACATGTCGTAATAGGCGTCAGGCGGGCCGGGCATGAAACCCAAACCATTGGCGGCGAGGCCGTCCGTCGCGTCATAAATCGCCTCGGTGCCAACCGCGATATGCTGAATGCCCTCGCCCCGGTATTTGTGCAGGTAGGTTTCGATCTGACTTTTGTCGTCGGTGCTCTCATTCAACGGGATGCGGATCTTTCCGCATGGCGAGGTGATCGCGCGGCTGATGAGGCCGGTCATCTTGCCTTCGATGTCGAAGAAGTGGATTTGAGTGAAACCGAACAGGTCGCGATAAAAATGCCACCAACGGTCCATGTTGCCGCGATAGACATTATGCGTCAGGTGATCGAGGTAATAGAATCCAATGCCCCGAGGCGATGGATTGCGCGCACCAATCCAATCGAACTCGGCGTCGTAGGGAGACGTGTCCTCACCGTATTGGTCGATGAAATAAAGCAGCGATCCACCAATCCCAATCACGGCGGGCACGTCTAACGCTTTGCCGTCGCCTTCATAGGGCTGTGCGCCATGTTTGACGGCCTGAGCAAAGGCATGTTTGGCGTTGACGACACGCCAAGCCATCGAAGGCGCACAAGGACCGTGCTGTTCGATAAACTCAGCCGCATGGGTCTTCGGCTCCGCGTTGACCAGATAGTTGATGTCGCCTTGCCGCCAGACCGTGATCGCCTTGGTCTTGTGACGCGCAACCGGCATGTACCCCATCTGCGCGAACAGCGCCTCCAACTGGGCCGGGTCTGGGTGCGAAAACTCCACGAATTCGAAGCCGTCTGTTCCGGCGGGGTTTTCATCGGTGATCTGCGCGCGTGCGGCGTTGTGCGGAAAGGGGCCCATCGGTGCGTCTCCAATCTTTTGCTGTCTATGAAAATAGCGATTTGAGATGGAGATTTCTTGCGAAATGACGTCGATTTGTCCTAATTTTATCGAAACTGTGTATCGAAATTGAATTATTCTCACAGACTGACGGTATGGATCGATTTGACCGCAAAATTCTCGCAGCCTTACAGGATGATGGCAGGTTGACGAATGCAGAGTTGGCGGAGGTCGTCGGCCTCTCTCCGTCGCAATGCTCGCGTAGGCGAACTCACCTCGAACAATCCGGCGTCATTGAAGGCTATGCCGCGCATGTCAGTCCGGCCAAGGTCGGCATTGGATTGACGAGCATCATCTCGGTCACACTCGCCAGCCACGATGAAAAGAACGCTGAGCGGTTGCGCGCGCTGCTCTCCAGCTTGCCCGAAGTGCAGGACGCGTATGCACTGACCGGTGAGATGGATTACTCAATCAAAGTCGTGTGCGAAGATTTGGAAGCGCTGTCGGCCTTCATCAACAAACGCTTGCTGCCCCATGAAGC
>CAZXMX010000090.1:0-1241 GCA_964641645.1 uncultured Neomegalonema sp. | reverse complement strand
GTATGAAGCGAGTTGCTTGGAGCGTTGATCGCGAAGGGGATCAAAGATGTATCAACTCTATTACGCGCTAAAGAGTGCTTCGATGGGCGTTCGGGTGATGCTCGAAGAGATTGGAGCCGCGTATGAACTGCTGCCAACCGTGGTTGATGCAGATACACCGCGCCCGCCGGAGCAGCTCGCGGTAAATCCGAATGGGTGGGTGCCGGTTCTCGTTTGGGATGGCGGGGCGATGTATGAATGCGCGGCGATAACAATCTTTCTGTGCGACCGGCATCCTGAGGCTGGACTAGCGCCTGCGAACGATGACCCGACACGGGCGCTCTATCTGCAAACGCTAGTCTATTTTTCGAACTCAGTTCAGAACGCATTTCAACTTACCTATTATCCCGACAGGTTTGCCGACACACCGGGGGACGAACCCAGCGCGCAACGCCGGGGCAATCGGCGGCTTCGCGAGACGTTCAAGGTGATTGACGATCAGATTGGTGACAACGAATGGGTGCTGGGCACTCGGTTTAGCGCCGCTGATATTTACCTGTTCATGCTGACCACATGGCTGCGACCCGCGCGAGGGCACCCGTCCGTTTCTGAGTTTCCCAACGTCAAACGCATTGCGGATACCGTGGTCAAACGCGAGAGCGTCCAGATGGTTTATGCTCCGTGGATCGAGAACCCGGACTATTGAAAGGGATCGATTACGGCGGGGCGGCCTTAGCGATCGTTTGTCGCTGAGCGCTATGCCCCGCAGGGAAAGGTTGAACTTGGTATGAACCACAAGGACTTCTTATCCTCGCTCACCCCAGAGCAACGTCAGCATCTGACGGCGCGGAGCGACGTTAAGGGCTTGCTGCATCTTGTGGGGCACTGGGGAGCCATTGCCGCCTGTTCAACCTTGATCCTGATCGCCGTGCCGTTATGGCCGCTGTTATTGGTTGTGCAGGGCGTGTTGTTGGTTTTTCTGTTCACCTTGCTGCATGAGACCAGCCACAAGACGCCGTTTCAGAGCGATTGGATCAATGATTGTGTCGGCCAAATTTGCGGGTTCATCATTTTTCTGCCTGCTACTTGGTTTCGCTATTTCCACTTCGCCCACCACAAGCACACGCAAATCCCCGGAAAAGACCCGGAGTTGGATAGCCCGAAACCAGAGACGAAGCTGGGGTACGCCCTCTATGTTTCCGGTCTTCCGCTCTGGCTCAACCATGCGAAGACCGTGATCCGAACCGCGCGCGGTCAAATGA
>CAZXMX010000089.1:0-13129 GCA_964641645.1 uncultured Neomegalonema sp. | reverse complement strand
CGCACGGAGTCAACCGCGCAGCTTCGCAATGAGATCCAGCACCTTGGCCGCGTCATCGAAGCTGCAGCACGCGGGGAGCTTGGCGGATAATGGCCCTCCGTCGCCGCACATCCGACGGCCTGGGCGGAGCGATCTGGCCCGGTTTCGTTGATGCCATGACCGCGATGTTGTTGGTCCTGAGTTTCGTGCTGTCGATCTTTATGATTACCCAATATTTCCTGCGCGAAACGATCACCGGGCAAGAAGATCAAATCGAACAGCAGGAAGAGACCATCGAGGAAAACGAACGCGCCCTCGATACGCTATCCTCCCGCCTTGACTCATTGTCCGACATGCTCTCGCTCGAACGTACGGAGAAAGAAAAGCTGACGGAAGACGGAACCCGTCTGCGCGCCTCCCTTGCCGATGTGTCCGAAGCGAATGTTGCCGCTGATGCGCGCATCGCCACGCTGTTGAGTGGCCTCGCTGCATCTGAGGAAAGCCGCGCGACCCTTGATGCTGAACTCACTGCCGAGCGGGTGGCGCTGGAAAAGGAACGTGCGGAAACTGCGGCGCTCGATGCGCTCACTGCTGAACTTCGAGAGAAGTCGGAAGCCAACCTTGCAGCACTTGAGCAAACCCAGTCTGCGCTATCCGACGCCGAGAAAAAACAGATCGTCGAACAAGAAGCCGCCAAAGCTCTCCGGGAACGCCTCGTCAATTCGCAGGCCGAGTTGACGGCGATGGAACTTGAGCTCGACCTACAACGCACCGAAGCAGAAGAGACGCTGACCCTGCTCGCAGCCGCCAACGTCGCGAAAGAAGTTCTGGCCGCAGATGCCGAGGAAAACGAAACCGAACTGACTCGACAACAAGCGCTGCTCAAGGTGGCCCGCGCACAACTCGCGACGGTCGAAGAAGCCAGCGAAGATGAGTCTCGTCAGGTCGCGCTGCTCAACGAGCAAACCCGCGAACTTCGTCTTCAGTTACAGGCTCTCGAAGAACGGCTGTCCACCACCGAGATCGCGAAAGAGACGGCTGAGACAACAGCGGAAGAACGCGGCATCGAAATTACTTCTCTGGGCACGCGCTTGAACGCGGCTCTGGCAGATCGCACAGCGGCTCTGGAAGCCAATCGAAAACTGCTCGAAGCACAAGTCGATGAATTGGAAGACTTTCGATCAGAATTCTTCGGGCAGGTGCGCCGAGTGTTGGGCGGACGCGATGAGGTTAAGATCGTCGGCGACCGCTTCGTTTTCCAATCGGAAGTTTTGTTCGCGCCAGCCTCGGCGCAGCTTGCCGATGCGGGTAAAGCGGAGCTGGGAAAATTTGCCGCCATCCTGAACGAAATCGCCTCCGACATTCCCACCGACGTGAATTGGATTCTGCGCATCGACGGCCATACGGACAGACTGCCCTTGCGCAACAGCCCGCTCCACGCTGACAACTGGGAACTTAGCCAAGCGCGCGCGTTATCGGTCGCGCAGTATCTGATCCGCGAAGAAGGCGTCGCCCCGGACCGCCTCGCCCCGACCGGCTTTGGCGAGTTTCAGCCCCTCGACACAGGCGACAGTCCGCAAGCGTTGGCACGCAATCGGCGCATCGAACTCAAGCTGACGGAACGCTAAGTCGCTTCGTCGACCATCCACGGAATCAACATTGTTTCAGCATCTTCACGCGGATTACATCGCACCGTGAAGGCCATAGCGCGTGGCTATCGAACGCAAAGCCAATCGATATTTCCATTTACCTGACGCGCACGTCATGTTTGTTCTCAACAGATAACAACGCAATCGCTCAGGAGACTCGATCATGAAAACCATCATCCTCGCTTCGACACTTCTTCTTGGTTTTGCTGCCGCAAGCACGGCTTCAACGGCTCACGCAACCACCATCGATCGCATTGATGTTGCCGAACTGAGCTTTGACCTTCCTGAACAAACCCAATCTGCTCCGCTGCTTCACGCAGTAAAGAACAAGCGCGGTGGTGGACATCGTGGTGGTCGCGACAGGGGGGGCCGTGACAACCTTGCTTCGGATGGCAACATCGGGAATGGGACCCTGCGGGCTCGAATTCAGAATGAAGAGCGTTATTCCGCTCGGCGTCTGAGCTCGACGCGCAGTCGTAACGGCTCCTCAGGACCATTCACTTTCTTCCGCAGAATCTTCGGAAACTGATCCAATCGAGCGGTGGCGGTCTACGGTTTCAAGGCCAGCAGGCCGACGGTAGACCAAGTCATCAGACACAGGATCGTCAATCGGTAGAGCGGCCTGCGTTTTAAGCGGATCACCGAGTGTCCGGTTTCGCGCGGCACTTGGAACAGTCGCCTGATTCGTGAGATTCGCAGGGCGCTCTAGGCCCTAAAGCTCCCCTGATCCCGGCCAGCGTAACGCTGCGCCGGGATAAAATCGTTCAGCAAGAGTATCTTTAATCTTTGATGAGCTCCGAGGCTGGTTGGATACCGGCAGCGGAAGGAAGCGTGAAGCGAACCGAACGTTTCCCAATTTCCTGACCCGCGCGATAAATCGCCAAACGCCCTTCGTAAACACCGGCAGGCCAAGCGGTGAAATTACCGTCGGACGGCTCGACCCCTATGTTGGCCGAGAAGATCGTCTTGGTTTCGGTAATTTCGAACCGTTCACTCGCAAGAATTTTTTCGCCCGGCGCGAACGCCAAGAACCTTAGGGTATCACCCTCTTTCACGCCCATGATGTGCGCCCAGATGTAAAACGGAGCCGTCGTGCCTTCGGGCGGTGCGGACAGCGTTCCATTTTCCATCGCGTCGAGATTTGGGAAGTTGCGCGTCGCGCCGAATCCGAGAACGGCGCTTTCCGCATAAAAAATAGGGACAGACTCTTTCCACAACGGCGTCGCTTCCTCCGCGTCGCAACCCGTTGGGCTGACCCCGATGAACGGATCAATCGTCGCGTTATACGCGCGGATTGCATAATGCAGATGCGGGAAGCTGGTGCCGCCGGAAGACCCAATATACGCAATCGGCTGTCCGCTTTGCACGATGTCGCCATTGCGCACCCGGACACTACCCTCGGCGAGATGGCAGTATTGACTGAGCCAACCGCCGCCATGATCGATCATCACGGCGTTTCCGCAATCGAGCGAACTGTACGCGCCTTCCTCAAACCCGTGGTCGGGTTGATTGTTGATGACTTGAACGACTTTGCCGGGGGCCGTTGCCAGTGCCGAGTAAGGCCGCTTTAACGCCTCGCGATTCCGCAGACGAAAGTCGGTGCCCTGGTGATTGTTGTAAGCCAGCGGACCACAGTTAAAATCCTTGGCATCCTCGCCGGGGTCCATGTCGACATAGTTCTGAATGAAGCAATCTTCCCCGAGCGAGCAATCAATCGGCAATGTCAGCTCGATGGGCTTGAGCCTCGATGGCGGGGGTGTGGGTGACACCGCAGGCAGCAAAGCGACGATGCTCGCAACGCTGGCCAGCCGGAGCATCGATCGCACGCGCGCAAATGTGCGTTCCGACGGGCGGGGCTGTTCCGGGTTCAAACGAGGTTCATCCATCGACTTCATCCTTCGCATCTTTGCGTAAAGATGGGCCAAAATTGGTTAACCTATGGTTGTCAATCAATGCTTGGTGGTCCCGAACCGCTCTGCGATCACGAAAATTGTCGTGATGACACCAGTTCAATCAGGAGCAGCCCATTCTTGGTGTTCGCCGCATCGCGTTACCCTGGGGCTTAGACGCAAGAAAAAGCCCCGCACCGAGGTGCAGGGCTTTTCGTTTAGCTTGCCTCCAGAAGAGGCGTTTTCTTTTTGCCGATCCGGGGCGGGTCAGGCGGCATGATGATGAGGTCGAGCTTGCCTTGCTTGACCGCCACTTTGACGATACCGCCTTTGGCCAGCTTGCCGAACAGCAGTTCTTCGGCCAGCGGCTTCTTGATGTGCTCTTGGATCACGCGGCCCAGTGGACGTGCGCCCATCTTTTCGTCATAGCCTTTGTCAGCCAGCCAAGCAGCAGCCGGCGTCGTCAGCTCAAAGCTCACGTTCCGATCCGCGAGTTGACCCTCAAGCTGCAGCACGAACTTCTCGACCACTTTGAGAACAACCTCTTTCGGCAGACGGCCAAACGGGATTACCGCGTCGAGACGGTTGCGGAATTCTGGCGAGAACATTTTCTCGACCGCCGCCATGTCTTCGCCTTCACGCGCTTGCTTGCCGAACCCGATGGCGTTTTTCTCCATCTCGGTCGCGCCCGCGTTTGAGGTCATGATGATGACGGCATTGCGGAAATCGGTGGTCTTGCCGCCGTGATCCGTCAGCTTGCCGTTGTCCATCACTTGCAACAGGATGTTGTAAACATCCGGGTGCGCCTTCTCCATTTCGTCAAGCAGCAAAACGCAATGCGGGTGCTGGTCAACGCCGTCGGTCAACAGACCGCCTTGGTCAAACCCGACATAACCCGGAGGCGCACCGATCAAGCGCGAGACCGAGTGCTTCTCCATGTATTCCGACATATCGAAGCGCAGCATTTCGACGCCCAGCACTTCGGAGAGCTGCTTGGCAACCTCGGTCTTGCCGACGCCCGTTGGTCCGGTGAAGAGGTACGAGCCAATCGGCTTTTCAGGCTCACGCAGACCGGCGCGCGATAGCTTGATCGCACTCGCCAGTGCGTCGATGGCTTTGTCTTGGCCGAACACAACGCGTTTCAAACCGCTTTCGAGGTCTTTGAGTGCCTCGGCATCGTCTTTGGTCACGGTTTTCGGCGGGATGCGCGCGATTTTTGCGACGACTGCTTCGATCTCTTTCGCCGTCATCGTTTTGCGGCGTTTGCCTTCGGGCACCAACATCTGAGCCGCGCCAACTTCGTCGATCACGTCAATCGCTTTGTCGGGCAATTTGCGGTCATGGATATACCGCGCCGACAGCTCTACCGCTGATTTGATCGCATCCGCTGTGTACTTCACGCCGTGATGCTCCTCGAAGTAAGGCTTCACGCCTTTGAGGATTTTGATCGCATCTTCGACAGACGGCTCGTTCACATCGATCTTCTGGAACCGGCGAGACAGCGCACGGTCTTTTTCGAAGTGCTGGCGATATTCTTTGTAGGTCGTCGACCCCATGCAGCGCAGCTTACCGGACTGAAGCGCAGGCTTCAGCAGGTTCGATGCATCCATCGCACCGCCGGAAGTCGCGCCGGCCCCGATGACCGTGTGGATCTCGTCGATGAAGAGAATGGCGTCGTCGTGTTCTTCCAGCTCGGTCATCACGGCTTTGAGGCGCTCCTCAAAGTCACCGCGGTAACGCGTGCCGGCAAGCAACGCGCCCATGTCGAGCGAGAAGATCGTCGCGCCCGATAGAACTTCAGGGGTTTCACCCTCGTTGATCTTACGCGCCAGACCTTCAGCGATGGCGGTCTTGCCAACGCCGGGATCACCGACGAGCAACGGATTGTTTTTACGGCGGCGGCAAAGAACCTGAATACAGCGGTCGACCTCGTCTCCGCGTCCAATGAGCGGATCAACGTCGCCAGCCTCGGCTTTGGCGTTCAGGTCAACACAGTACTTTTCAAGCGCGGTTTCGTTTTTACCCGCACTCTCGCCATCAGCCGTTCCTTCAATCTCAGCAGCATCGTCTTCTTCATCGGCACCGCGAACGGCGCGGGCTTCGTTGAGGTTCGGATCTTTGGCGACGCCATGCGCGATGAAGTTCTTGGCGTCATAGCGGCTCATATCCTGCTCTTGCAGGAAGTAGACGGCATAGCTCTCGCGCTCGTGGAAGATCGCGACGAGAATGTTGGCACCGGTCACTTCTGAGCGACCCGACGACTGAACATGCGCGGCGGCGCGCTGAATGACGCGGTGGAACCCGGTTGTCGGCGTGGCTTCATTGCCCTCAACATCCGAGACGAGGTTGATGAGCTGCTCATCGATATACGCTGTAAGAGCAACACGAAGTTCTTCTAGATCGACCCCACACGCACGCATCACTTGTGCGGCATCTTGCTCGTCAATCAACGCGAGGAGCAGGTGCTCCAACGTCGCAAGCTCGTGCTTGCGCTCGTTCGCGACGGAAAGTGCGCGGTGAAGCGCCTCTTCGAGGGTCTTAGTGAATGAAGGCATGTTAACCCTCCTCTCGGGCGCTTTGGCCTCTAAATGCTCGATTCATGGTGGATCTCCGGAACCACTTCTCAAGTTCAACACGTCGCAAAGCCCGCGTCACGGCTTTTTCTCGAAGTATGCTGGATGGGAGCGTATGCCGCAGGCGTTGCGACGGGGTGAATGGCTGATATGGGGACCAGCTCACTCTTTTTCCATACGGCAGGTCAGCGGATGTTCTTGCCGCCTCGCATCATCCATGACGGCGGCCACCTTGGTTTCTGCCACTTCGTAGGTGAAAACCCCCACAACTGCGGCCCCTTTCAGGTGGACCGTCATCATGATCTCGACGGCAGCCTCACGCCCGATTTGGAAGTACTTTTCAAGAACATGAACCACAAACTCCATCGGAGTGTAGTCATCGTTGAGCATGATAACTTTGTAGAGAGGCGGTTTTTTCGTTTTTGGCTTCGTCTGGGTCAAAACGCCGGAATCCGGGCCGTCATCGGGCTTATCCGAAAGTTCCGGTTCAAAACCACCGGGTTTTAGGGGGACAGATATCATCGGCATGGAACGTGAATATAAGTGTTTCAGGTCGAGAGGAAAGGCGTGGGAAGCGAGAAAATGCGAGGTCAGCAGAATTTTATCTCATGCTTTCCAAATCATTTACGGTCTATCCTTAACCTTTCGCGGTATGATAGTGGACAATGGATTCGACTATACGTGCAACTCAAGGGGCGGTGCTGAGTAAATGAAGCCTGTTGCCAAGTATCTTGTCAGAAGTGTCGTCGCGCTTGTTGCAGCAGTGTTTTTGCTCACATCAGCGCCCTCGGCTCATGCGAATGCCAAATACGCTTCCATCGTTTTGGACATGGATTCTGGCACGGTCCTGCACTCGAGCCGTGCCGATAAAAAGCTGTATCCGGCATCGCTGACTAAGATGATGACACTCTACATGGCGTTTGAGGCCATCCAAACCGGCAAGCTATCCCTCGATCAACAACTCCCTGTCTCGCGCGAGGCGGCCCGTCAGCCGCCCTCGAAGATCGGTTTGCGCCGGGGCAGCACGATTTCGGTCCGCGACGCGATTCAAGCCTGTGCCACGAAATCTGCAAACGATGCCGCTGTGGTCCTCGCTGAAGCAATTGGCGGATCAGTGAAGAACTTTGCAGCCATGGCGACTGCACGGGCACGCTCCCTTGGGATGGCGAGTACCACCTTCAAAAACCCGCACGGCCTGACCAAGCGCGGCCAACTGTCGACAGCGCGAGACATGGGCCTGCTCGGACGGCGCTTGTTCCTTGATTTTCCGACACATTATCACGTTTTCGAGCGCAAAGTATTCCGGCACGGCGGCAGAAAGTACCGCGCGACCAACAAGCTGCTCGGCAAGTATCGCGGCGCGGATGGCATCAAAACGGGTTATACGAGTGCATCAGGCTTCAACCTAGTCGCTTCGGCGCAACAGGACGGTAAGCGCATTATCGGTGTCGTCTTTGGGGGCCGGTCCAGCGCCAGCCGCAACCGCCACATGCGAAAGCTGCTCGACGACGGGTTTAAGATCGCCCCGCAACGGAGCGTCGTTGAAATCACCGACTTTTATCTTGAATCGCCAATGCCGCGCCTCAGCCCGAAACGCGGGGGCATCATTGGCAAGCGGACCGCCATCGCGGCGCTGACCAACAAAGACCCGAAACGCGCGGCCTCTGCCGTGAAACGCAGCCTTGCGGCGTTGTCGAGCGCCATTGTGACCCCGGCGAAAGCGTCAACCACCACGATTCCAGCGGGTGATTATTCCATCCAAATCGGCGCTTTCCGTAAACGATCCTTGGCCGAGCGCCGTCTGAAAACGGTCGAACGTCTGCGCCGCCCTGCCAAGCTCATTGGTGCTGCGCCGATTGTATCCGTCCGCAATGCTGGGGGTCGCCCGCTTTACCGTGCTCGATTTGCCGGATTGGAAAAAGACGCCGCTGACAGCGCGTGTAAGCGCCTCGAAGCCAAAGGCGTCGACTGTTTCGTTGTCATCGATAACTGACGAAGCGTCCGCCAGCCGTTCTCTTCACCCCGTCGAACATCCATCCCCGTTGGATAATGATCACGTCTGGCGCAGCAGTTCTTCTAAGCGTTTAGAGACGGTTCCCCGTGCTTTGTTTGATAGAAAATGAGCCGGCAGCTTTCGCATCGAACGCGAAAATTCGTATTTCGAGGGCGCGCGTTTCTCCGATTTTATAAAGTCCAAAATCTCTAAGGCATGCCTACGATCAAAGGCCCAAAGTACAGAGCTTCGATAGGATATTTGGAAGTGGGCATCACGCGGCCACTCAAGACCATGCTTGCGTCGGCAGTCACAGTTCTGGCAGACAGCGCTTCCCAAATCTGAACCATGTGATCGCAGCAAATACTGCGAATGTTTCCATTTCTCGGGACTATAGCCACTCGGTAAATCTGATATAACGTCGAGAGCGCGACGACCGAGACCGTGGAAATACACCGCTACATTGGTATATCCACCATGCGATCGCAGCTTCACGTACTCGAAATCGCGCGACTTCTGGAAATACGGAATATCTCGTCGCAATCGAATCGTCACTATCGTAGCAAACTCGAATCTTGCTTCCGACTGACAACTTGGGCAGGCGATTGTCAGGACGTGGGGCATCGGATTCCAATCGACGTTCACGTTGATCTCCGAAAATGACCTTACTAGCTGATTGACGCGAACGTACCGTACCCTCGCGACAATAGCTCGGGCCGGGACAACCCATACCACATGTGAGAGACAAATAGTCGTCGTAGTACAGCAGGCTACTCGTGGTAACTACCTGACTAAGAGCTGCCCTTCTCGACGGTGGTAAAGCTCAAAATCTGCCTACGTTGCAGTGCCTGTCGACGCCTTTGCTTTCGGAGTCGCAAGGTGCGTTCGGGGCTCCAAATGGTGCTTCCTGCCATTCCTTTCAGGAATGGGGGTGCACCATTTTTCGCTGTGAGGTTTGCTCTTGCGTTGAGGTTGGTCGCATTTGCGTTCGCAATTGCTTTGTGCTTGACAAATGTTCATGTTTAGTTCTTAAATCTCTCCATTGATTCAAACGGGAGACAGAGAACAGCGTGGACTTTGAAACGGCCTTAGAAACTCAGCGGCTTCGGCTGCTCCGCTTGGTGGCGGGGTTGATCGTGTTGCTTGGGGTTTTGTCGGTTGGCCCGGTCTCACGCGGTTTTTCGAGTTGGACTTGCCACTTTGTTGGCTCGATCTTGTCGCGCGCTGAAGCCGCTGCGCGGTATCTGGTCATTGCCCACGCCCATCGGATGGTTGCTCGCAGCGGCTTGGATGTGGAGCGAAGCCAGATTTCGGGGACTCTCGCCTCCTCATTTGCGGCGGACGATGCGGTTGTTTCTGTGTCTGAATGCCTTAGGCGGCTCACGGTTTTGCGCGGGGTGCTGATGGACCTGCCGCGCGCCGCTTTGCGCTTGTTGCGCCGGATCGAAAAACAAGGCCGTCGCGCGATGCAAACGCATCGGCCTCCGTTTTGCGCCGATACGGATTTTTCAGCCTCACTTCGCGATTGGCGGCTGGCCGGAACGCGCATCGAGCGGCCCCCCGATCAGGACACGCCCGTTATGATCCCATGCAACCTCCCCCCGGAACCCGGCGGGAGGCATACGCGGTTGGTTGATCGCTGTTAGGCGCTGCGGCCAAACCTTTCGAAGATGCTGAAGCGACGTTTCTTCTTTGGCGCTTCTTTCACTTCCGGCGGCTCAGACGTCGCAGCAATCGCAGGCCCCGGCATTTTTTCCGGCTCACTGGCTTCTGACGGCTGTTCTGCCTCGGCTCGTTCCGCGAGTTCTGCCGGTTGCTCGGCTTCGGCCTCCGCCACAACAGGCGTTTCTTGGACTTCCGCTTCTGGCGTTGGTGCCGGAATGGGTTCGATCGCTGGACCGCCCACGGCAATCGGCGTCGGGGGTGCCACCGGAGCAGGCTCTTGCTCCGGGTTGACGTCGGGCAGAATATCCAGCGTCTTCATCAACTCGCGCACTTCCTGACGCGCGGCGATTTTCGACATATCGAGTTGATCGCCCGCATCGCGCAAGTCCATGAGGGTCAGCCCGGACAAGAACATCTCGCGGAAGATCGGGCGTTCGCTGAGACCCTGCGCAATCCGAAATCCAATGCGGTCGGAAAGCTGTTGCAGCATCTCACCGACGCGCCGCTTATTCGTGGCATCCTCAATCGGCATGCGGTTGCGGACAACCACCCAATCGGTCGACCCGAGGCCAATTTGCGCCCGGAGCTTTCGCGTTTCCCAGACCATCTCGGCGTAGACGGACGGGCCTGAAATCGTGAAGGTCTTGGGATCAATCCGGGCGAGCAAGTCAAAGTCGATGAAGCTGTCGTTCATCGGCGTGACCAGCGTGTCGGCCCGGCTGTGACCAAGACGCGAGAGGTTCGAGTGCGCGCCGGGGCAGTCGATCAGAATGACGTCGCAGGTTTCGCTGAGATCATTGATGGCTTTGTTGAATCGTTCGCCCTCAATCGCCCAAGATTTTTCCCGGTCCGGGTCTTTACTCGCCTCAATCGCAATGCGCTCGGGCAGGATCAGCTCCACGCCTTTGCGTTCACACCAGTTCTGGCGATTGTCGATATACCGGAAGAAACTTTTCTGGCGGAGGTCCAAATCCAACGCGCCCACGCGGAGGCCCCGCCGCGCGAGCGCGACGAAGACATGCATAGCCGTTGTGGATTTGCCTGAACCGCCCTTTTCGTTACCGAAGGCGATGATATAGGGGCGTTTTTTCATGGGGAGACGTTAACGAAAGTTAACGCCGCCGCCAACGCCGAAATTAAAAGCCGAAGCCTTTGAATTTCTCTTTAAACTTCGAAACACGTCCGCCGGTATCCATCAGGCGCTGATGCCCGCCAGTCCAGGCTGGATGGGTCGTTGGATCAACGTCGAGCGCCATTTCTTGACCCTCTTCGCCCCAAGTCGAGCGCATCTGAACAACCGTCCCGTCGGTCATTTTGACGTTGATCATGTGATATTCTGGATGCGTATCTTTTTTCATCGGATCAGTCTTTCGCGGAGGCGAAGCGCCATAAAAATAAGCGCGCGCCAGTAGGACCAGCGCGCTATCGAGGGTCCTATAGCGACGTCAGCATGGGATGGCAAGGATTCGCAGGGTTCTCGCGGCGAAAACCGTCAGAGGTTAGCTTGTCGGCGCATCATGGAACAGACGGGAAACAGAATCATGCCGAGTGATCGAACCAATCGCCTCAGCCAACATCGGCCCGATCGTGCAGACTTTTAGTTTATCTGAGGCCGGGCGTTGGCTTTGATCGATCGAATCCGTGACCGATACAGTCTTGAGCTCCGAGGCGGCGATCCGGTCCAGTGCATTGTTCGACAGAACCCCATGGGTACACATGGCGTGAACATCCTTCGCACCCTTCTCGCGCAGGGCTTCGGCGGCCTTGCACAGCGTTCCGGCGGAATCGACGATGTCATCGAAGAGGATGCAAGTTCGCCCATCGACGTCGCCCAAAACCTGCATTTGATCCACAACACCCGCGCGTTCACGGCGCTTGTCGATCACCGCGAGGTCTGCGTCGATTGATTTGGCGAAGGTCCGCGCCCGAACCAAGCCGCCGACATCGGGGGAAACAACCATCAGGCTGTCGTCTTCGCCCTTAAACATATCCAGCGTATGCCGCGCAAAGACCGGCACGGCATAGAGGTTGTCGGTGGGGATATCGAAAAAGCCTTGGATTTGACCCGCGTGCAGATCAACGGTCAACACCCGCTCAGCACCAGCCTCTGTGATGAGGTTCGACACCAGCTTCGCCGTGATCGGCGTGCGCGGTGCGGGCTTACGGTCTTGTCGAGCATAGCCAAAATACGGAATGACTGCCGTGATCCGGCCCGCCGAGGCCCGGCGCAGCGCGTCGGTGATGACGAGCAGCTCCATCAGGTTGTCGTTGGCGGGCTTGGAGGTGGACTGGATGATGAAAACATCCTCGCCCCGCATGTTTTCTTGAATCTCGACCCAAATTTCGTCGTCGGCGAACCGTTCGACGCGCGCCTTGGTCAACGGCCTGAACAACTTAGCGCTGATGATCTCAGCCAGCGGTTGGTTGGCATTGCCAGAAATGAGCTTGATATCAGCATTCGGCTTCATGGTGCGTCCCCCACCGGTCCCGTTGGCCAGCGTCTAACAATCACACCCAAGGAAGTAAATCGACTGTGAGCAGATTTATGTCAGTTTTATTTCGTGGTTCGCGCGATGGGCACATTATCGGTTAGTCTTACGCGCCCTAGCTGCACCGCGCCGAGTAGTCGCGCGGGTTTCATCGGATTTAAGTCCGATATGGGCGCGAGATCGAAGGCGCGTCGTGCAGTGAGGTAATGAACTTTGTCAAATCCCGACTCGGTCAAGAATCGCTTAGAGGCCGCAACGACCTGTTCCACCGGCTGACCACCGGCAATTAAGCCTGCCGTCGCAGACAGAACCTTGAAGAGCGTTTGCGCGGTTACACGATCTTCCGGTGTTAGCTCACGCGTTCGGGATGAGAGGGCCAGCCCATCGGTGGCCCGCACTGTCGCAGACGAAACAATCCCAACCGGAATGGCTAGGTCTCGCACCATTTGCCGAACCGCAACGAGCTGCTGCCAGTCTTTCTCACCAAAAACCGCAATATCGGGCTGAACCTGATTGAGCAGCCGCGCGAACGCTGAAAGTCGGGCATCCAACGCTTCTTGGTCTTCCAATTCATCTGCCGTCATTTGCAAACGGGTCGATCCACTCGATACCTCTGGTGCGAAGATGAGGTCACAAGCATTTCCGCCGATCACCGTCGATTGCGCCATATCAATATCACTGGGGACGCTGACAATCGTTCGCGCTGCGTGTCGCTTTGCGGTTTCGATTAGACTCTGATGGCCGTCATGGATCGGTTGTTGAATCGGTATGAGCGCGATGGTTGTTCCAGCCCCGCGCCAGCCCCGTACAATGCGTCGAAGCTGGTCGGTATCCCGGACGATCTGGGGAGAAGAAAACTGCATCGAACCTGCCACTGTCCTGATTTGGTACA
>CAZXMX010000088.1:0-13173 GCA_964641645.1 uncultured Neomegalonema sp. | reverse complement strand
TGCGTCGAATGATTGATTTGCCGACCGCCGAAGCGAGCAGAACGGCTATCTACGCTTCGATGACCTTCCCGTCAACAGATGTTTTGATTGAATTGTAGAAAATTTCGAAAAAATACGAATTCAGCGAAAATGTTGACAATTTTACACATCGTCGGCACGTTCCCCGCAAGAAAAGGCGTGGATACAACGCCATCCGCCGCGAAAGTGCGACGGTTACTGAGCGCAGGTAGATCGGGAATATAACCGCATGACATTCCATGCACCACAATCGAGCACGCGAATTGCGGCGCTTCTAATGCGTCGAACGGTGTTTAGTCGGGCTACTGTTGTTGCCCTTGGGGCTGCCGTCACAACCTCGGTGGTTCTCGCAGGTCGCGGTCCCGACATGACCACTGGTACTGACAAATTCCCAGAACTATCAGTGAGTTCGATTGCCTTGACCCACATGGCATTGCCTGCAGGGTCGCCGAACGACAGGCGGATTTCGAGCGCGGTATTGCCAATTGAGCTGACTCTGCTCCCTTCGCAGGATGCTTCGATCGCGGCGAGCCTGTATAATGCGAGCCCAGAACTTCCTCAGCAGAAAATCTCAGTAATCTCGCCTCCTGGACGGATCACCGACTCGGTTGATGGGGGACTAGGGTTAACAGAATCACTGGCACCGGCGCGTCCGCCTGCACCGAAAAATGTTCGTCTCGCCAGTTTGACGGTACCCCATGGGGGTTGGAACGTGTTGGAATCGATTTCAACAACTCCACGCATTCCTGACCTTGGGCCGGTTCCAACCACCCCTGACCTCGAAGATCTTGGTGCCGTTGACATCACACCGGAGATTGACCTTCACGAAAGTGGCCCTGTCGTCGAAACACTGGAAGCGCGCAGCGGGGAAATTTTGTTCCAGATGCTCGCGCGCGCAAACATGACAGACGAGGACCGGCGGGCGACTCTGGTTGCGCTGCGCGCGGATGACATTGCTGAAACGCTGTTAGAAGGCGACTTGATTGATGTCGCCTTGATGTCCGCCGATGACAATCAACTGCTTGCGATCCGTTTGAGGCAACTTGGCAAGCCACCCATCGAACTTCGTTGGGATGGCGACAGTGATCCTCTCTGGACTTCTATTGATACACCGACCGAACAAGCCGCGCCGGCTGAAGTTGTCGTAAAAACCGCACCGGAGCCCGAGACACTCTCGATCACGGGCAAAAAAGACGATACGATTTTCATTAGCGGCGAGATTACATCGAGCCTCTATGCCTCCGCCGCGAAAGCGGGTTTGACAGCGGGGGAAACGAAATCTCTGACAAGCATCTTCCGCTACAGCGTGGATTTCGAACGCGACCTTCGAAAGGGTGATCGCTTTGAGGCGCTGTTCGAAAAAGGCGAGAACGGCTCTTACGGCGACATTCTCTACGCCAAGCTCACCAATCGCGGCAGTGAGATAGCCCTTTACCGCGGCGTCGACGACGTTACAGGCGAGGTGGGATACTTTGACGCCGCCGGAAAGACCAATAAACGGACACTGATGCGGACACCGCTCGCTGGCGCCCAGGTCTCATCACACTTTGGAATGCGACGGCATCCCGTGCTTGGTTACACCAAGATGCATCGCGGAACCGATTTTCGGGCGAGAACAGGAACACCGATCTTTGCAGCCGGAGACGGAGTGGTTGAGTCCATCGGTCGTAAAGGTGCTTACGGCAACTATATCCGCATCCGCCATAACAGTAGCTATGAAACAGCCTACGCGCATCTGTCCAAATATGCCGCCAAGCTGAACTACGGTGACCGGGTACGTCAGGGCGAAGTTATCGGATATGTCGGTAGCACCGGGCGTTCAACCGGGCCGCACCTTCATTTCGAAATTCTAGAGAATGGCAATCAAATCAATCCGCTGAAAATTGCGGACTTCGGCCCGGTCAAAGGATTGAGCGGACCGGCCTTGAGTCGGTTTAAAGTCCGCGTCTCCCGCATTGAGATTGCCATGACGTTGCTGCGGAATGGTGCACGGGTGGCCGCTGCCGAATAACCCTTCGGCGGCCCTCAGCATTTACATCAAGGGCTGGCGTATTCTTCAGCGGAGTGCGTCCAACCGATCTTTTAGAACATCCAGATCGGTTTCCAAGCGTCGCACTGCTGCGTCGTCGGCACGTTCAGCAATGGCACCCAGCGCTTCGGTCGCTTCTGAGATTAACTCGATGGATTTGTCCGTTGAGGTGCCGTGCGGTAGGTTCGGATCACTTGTACCCTCGAGAGCTGTGACGCGCTGTACGACGTCATTCAACGAGAGCAGCAATCGAATGATTGTCGTTCTTGCCGACCGCGAGATTCGATCTCGAGTCGAAAGCTCACTGCATCGATCCGCCAATTCTAAAATCGCGGTTCTGAGGCGATCCCGTTGTTCTGGCAGAGTATCCGCTACAGCTTGATAGAGTGCCGCGGATTGTACCAAGCGTGCTTTCAAGGATGGGGCTTTCGACTTTCCGGGTTCAGCGCGCTTCCTCTCGCGACGTATGTCGAGGCGCTTCACGACAATCATCGCCGTCAGCATGAATAGGCCAAAGAAGAGGAAGATCAGGGTACGCATAGGCCCTTTCGAGATCGGGAAAATCGCGCTTCGCATGGTTTGACGCGGGCTCTCACAACAGCGGAGCCCGCGCCACCCTACTAATGGACCGTCGCGACGGGGGCGTCCGGATTGCTTGGTGAAACCACGGAAACAGGTTGCCCGGCGACGACAAGGCCATCCGGCCCTGTCGTGACACTGACCAACTCGCCATCCGTCACGGACCCACCAAGAATTAACTCGGCCAGCGGGTCTTCCAGCGCCTTTTGAATCACACGCTTCAACGGACGCGCACCGTAGGCCGGATCGTACCCGCGATCTGCCAGCCATTGTCGCGCTTCATCATTCAGTTCAATCCCGATCTTGCGACCGGCAAGACGTTTTTCCAAACGGCCTAGTTGAATTGAGACGATCCCCGCCATGTCTTCGCGAGCGAGACGATCAAAGATGATGATCTCGTCAAGGCGGTTGATGAACTCTGGGCGGAAGTGCGTACGCACAGCGTCCATGACTGCATCGCGTGCCGCGCCCATCGCGGCACCCTCTTCCAATTCCGTCAAGGCATGGCTGCCAAGATTGGAGGTGAGAATGATAATGGTGTTGCGGAAGTCGACCGTGCGCCCTTGACCATCGGTTAAGCGACCTTCGTCCAGAACTTGCAACAACACGTTGAACACATCGGGGTGAGCCTTCTCGACTTCATCGAACAGCACGACCTGATAAGGTCGACGCCGCACGGCTTCGGTTAGAACGCCACCTTCGTCATAACCCACATATCCCGGAGGCGCGCCGAGCAAACGGGCGACCGAGTGCTTTTCCATAAACTCGGACATGTCGATCCGCGCCATCGCGGTGTCGTCGTCAAACAGGAACTCTGCGAGCGCTTTGGTCAACTCGGTCTTTCCGACGCCTGTTGGCCCGAGGAACAAGAAGCTGCCCAGCGGTTTGTTCGGGTCGGAGATGCCAGCCCGTGCGCGGCGCACGGCGTTTGAAACGGATTCGACAGCTTCGTGTTGGCCGATTACCCGCTTGGCGATCTCCTCTTCCATCTTCAGAAGTTTTTCGCGCTCGCCTTCGAGCATCTTATCAACGGGCACGCCCGTCCACCGCGAGACGACTGCCGCGATATGTTCGGGCAGAACGGCTTCCTCAACGAGGACATCGGTTTCCGCGGCTTCGGCCTCAGCAAGTTTTTGCTCCAGTTGCGGGATCGTACCGTAAGACAGCTCTCCCGCTTTCGCCAAATCGCCGCGACGCTTCGCGTCATCCAGCTCGTTTCGCGCATGATCGAGCTGCTCTTTCAAATCCCGCGCGCCTGCGAGTTTGTCGCGTTCAGCTTCCCATTGCGCCGTGAGAGACGTCGCCTCTTCTTCCAGCTTGGCGAGATCGGACTCCAACTTTTCCAACCGATCTATAGATCCCTGATCGGACTCCTTTTTCAGCGCTTCAGCCTCGATCTTTTTCTGAATGATGTCACGGTCAAGCGCATCGAGTTCTTCGGGCTTGGAGTCCACTTCCATCCGCAAACGCGACGCGGCTTCATCCATCAAATCGATGGCTTTGTCCGGCAGGAACCGATCCGCAATATAACGATTAGAGAGCGTGGCCGCCGAAACGAGCGACGCATCGGAAATGCGAACGCCATGGTGAACTTCGTACTTTTCCTTGATGCCACGCAAAATCGAGATCGTGTCTGGCACAGTTGGTTCAGCAATAAAGATCGGTTGGAAACGACGTGCCAAGGCAGCATCTTTTTCAACGTGCTTGCGGTATTCATCCAACGTTGTTGCACCGACGCAGTGAAGCTCGCCCCGCGCAAGGGCTGGCTTGAGCAAGTTCGAGGCATCCATCGCACCGTCAGTTTTGCCCGCACCGACCAACGTGTGCATCTCATCGATGAAGAGGATGATTTCACCGCTTTCGGCCATGACTTCGTTGAGGACCGCCTTGAGGCGTTCTTCAAACTCACCGCGATATTTAGCACCTGCGATTAGGCTACCCATATCGAGGGCCATGAGCTTTTTGTCGCGCAGGGATTCAGGCACATCGCCATCGACAATACGACGGGCCAAACCCTCGGCGATGGCGGTCTTACCGACACCCGGTTCACCGATGATGACGGGGTTGTTTTTCGTTCGACGGGAAAGCACCTGCATGGCGCGACGGATTTCTTCGTCACGGCCAATGACTGGATCGATCTTACCTTCGCGTGCCGCTTCGGTGAGATCGCGCGCGTATTTTTTGAGCGCATCATAGCCCTCTTCCGCCGAAGCGGAATCTGCCGTGCGGCCTTTGCGAATTTCATTGATTGCCTGATTGAGCGATTGGGGGTTTACACCGGCGTCGTTCAAAATCTTGGACGACTCGGCACCCTTCACCATGCCCAGCGCCTGTAGCATACGCTCGACGGTGACAAAACTGTCGCCCGCTTTCTCGGCCAGTTTTTCGGCCTGATCGGTCACCCGTGCCGTCGTGGCATCAAGATAAAGCTGACCCGCGCCGGTGCCCTCGACTTTGGGCATTTTTCCAAGGGCCAATTCGACGCCTTGCAACGCCTGCGCTGGGTCACCACCCGTGCGCTTAATCAGATTTGCGGCCAAGCCCTGCTCATCATCGAGCAACACCTTGAGCAAGTGTTCGGGGGTGAATTTCTGATGCCCTTCGCGGAGGGCCAACTGCTGTGCGGATTGCAAGAAACCGCGTGACCGTTCGCTGAACTTTTCTACGTTCATCTGTCTCTCCTAGCGCAAGATCGGATTCGCCCACAAAAGTAGCGCGAAGGTCGTCTCGCCTGATTTTGACAATCGGCGCCCGAATTGCCTCGGCTCGCCTGTTATCAGGTATTTGGGTACGCGAATGCCCTTCGCCAAGGGCGTGACCGTACATTGACAGGCATTAGACTTGCTTAACCATATCTGCCGAACGGTTCCTTAACAGGAAACGGCTAAAACTCTACGGAACGACAGGGAATAAAGTTCAAGATGGCACATTCGCTCCTGCTTTCACGGCGGTCTGCGTTGCTGGGACTTGGTGCGGCGCTGTGTACGCCGGCCATTGCGTCAGCGCGTGCGAGTCTGCGTAGAACCCTCAATGTTCGGAATGACCAGACCGGCGATGCGTTCAAAGGCACGTATTTCGGGGACGGATACTACGAGCCCGATGCGATGGACGAGCTGGACCATCTGATGCGTGACTTTCATGCGGATGAGAGCACGATGATGGATGTCCGCCTGTACGACATCTTCGCCGCCATTCAAGGGTCGCTCGATACGCGCGAGCCTTTGGTCGTAACATCCGGTTATCGGACACAGCGAACCAACGATAAACTGCGCAGACGCAATCGTTGGGCAGCCAAGAATAGTTTGCACATTCCAGGCATGGCCGCTGACCTGAAGATCAAAGGCGTTTCAAGCAAGCAATTGGTGAAGGTTGTTTCGAGTCTGAAAATGGGCGGCGTAGGCAGTTATCGCGGTGCAAGCTTCATTCACGTTGACGTTGGCGCTGTGAGAAGCTGGCGCAGATAACTTTCTGCAAGGCAAACGAAAAAAGGCCCCGAATTTCTTCGGCGCCTTTAAAAGTCTTCACAAATCGAAGAATGGCTTAGCGCACGTCCATCACGAAGGCATCGATCACGGACGTTTCGTCGCCTGCTGTCAGGATGGCCGCGATTTTTCCTTCGCCATCGACATACTCAAAGCGACAAATCGTGCGGGCGTAGGTCTCACACCCTTCAAGCTCTGCGTATCCAGCATCAACGAGGACTTGCTCCTTTTCGTCGAGCGCGTCGAGGCGCGTCGCGTCGGTGAGATCCCGAGGTGTCCATCCAGCCTCGACGAGCGATGCACGCGCATCAGCGTAACTCGTACCCGCTGAGAGGCCAGCAAAACCAGCAATCTCTCGGCCACCGGCTGCAGGCGCAGCGGTTTCAGCTTCTTCGGCAGTTTCCGCAGCCGCTGGAGGTGCCTCGTGCGTGACTTCGGCGGTCTCTTCTTCGGCGTTCGCAGCGGCGGCTTCCGCTTCAGCCAGCGCTTTGGCTTCTTGCTCGGCCTCCGCAGCAATCGCTTCCGCTTCAGCAGCCTTTTCCGCTTCGAGGGCGGCAACGGCTTGAGCTTCAGCCTCAATCATCGCGGCTTCTTCTTTTGCTTCTTCTTCAGCCGCCGCGGCAGCCAGTGCCGCCGCTTCTTCCTCAGCTTCCGCCGCCATCGCAGCAGCCTCTTCAGCCTTTTGCGCTTCAAGGGCAGCAACAGCTTCGGCTTCCGCCTCAGCTTGCGCCGCTTGTTCCTCAGCTTCAGCTTTTAGCGCCGCAGCTTCCTCTTCCGCTTTCGCAGCGGCGGCAGCTTCCGCCTCGGCGAGAGCAGCAGCTTCTTCTTCCGCCTTCGCAGCGATTTCAGCCTCAGCGGCGGCGGCTTCTTCTTCGGCAGCCGCTTTCAGAGCCGCAGCTTCCTCTTCCGCTTTCGCAGCGGCTTCGGCAGCGGCGGCTTCTTCAGCCGCCTTCGCCTCAGCTTCAGCGTTTCCAGAGTCGACATCGGACGAAATTGATGCCGGATCTTTACCGCCGTGATCGCCAGAGCCATCCCCGCCAAAAAGTCCAATCGCGGTTGGTACTCCGATCAGTGCGGCAACAACGGCACCGGCAACTTTGGTGTTATTCATAACGGTCTATCCTTTGCGTCACTGACTGGAGCGTATAGTTTGGCCGGAAAGCAACAACAAGCCTTTGTCACTTAAAAAGCCCGGAGCTTCACCATGCCGAATACTAACGCGTCCGACGCTCTGATTGTCGCGCTTGATGTTCCGAACGCAGTTGCAGGGTCAGAGCTGGCTACTAACTTGGGCGACTCGGTGGGGTTTTACAAGATCGGTCTCGGCATGCTCACAGGCGGCGGATTTGCGCTCGCCATGGAGTTGAAAGACGCAGGAAAGCGCATTTTTATCGATCTAAAGCTGTTTGATATCGGTGCCACCATCGAAGCCGCAGTAAAGGGTGTTGCAGGCTTTGGAATGGATTTTCTTACAGTGCACGGCGATCCCCATGTGGTACGCGCTGCAGTTGCTGGACGGGGAAACTCAGACACGAAAATTCTTGCTGTGACGATCTTAACATCACTCGACAGAGGAGATCTGGATGCGGCTCTGATCCGCGATGGTGGTATTGCGGAGTTGGTCGTCGAGCGCGCGCGACTCGCTTTTGATGCTGGAGCCGATGGTGTGATTGCCTCCCCGCAAGAAGCCGCGCGTATCCGAGCTTTGCCCGAAGCCTCCGGTAAGTTGATTGTCACACCGGGGGTTCGTCCCGCCGGTTCGGCGCTTGGGGATCAAAAGCGTGTCGATACACCTGCGTCCGCGATTGCCGCCGGAGCCGATCACTTGGTTATCGGACGCCCAATCCGCGATGCGAACGACCCAGCCGCCGCCGCCCGCGCCATCCAAGCCGAAATCGCTGCGGCGAAAAGTGTCCACTGACACCGAAAGCCCGGGATTTTGCCGCGCCTGTTTCGCGCGGTTATCGGCCATACCGGACGATCATCGTTGCCCTGCCTGCCGAAGCCCTCGACTTTTGATCCACCCCGAAGTCAATGCGTTGTCGATTGCCCATATCGATTGCGATGCCTTTTATGCCTCCGTCGAAAAACGGGATGATCCCAGCCTCGCGAACAAGGCCCTGATCATTGGCGGCGGACGGCGCGGCGTGGTTTCGACCGCGTGTTACATTGCCCGCCTGAGCGGGGTTCGATCCGCGATGCCAATGTTCAAGGCGTTGAAGCTTTGCCCCGATGCGGTCGTGCTGCCCCCGCGTATGGACAAGTACGCCGAGGTCAGCCGCGAGATTCGGTCAATGATGCTGGCGCTGACGCCGCAGATCGAACCCTTGTCACTCGACGAAGCTTTTTTGGATCTGACCGGCACCGAACGTCTGCACGGTGCGATTCCCGCGGTTCAGTTGGAGCGCTTGGTTCAACGCATTGCGCGTGAGTTGGGCGTCACCGCATCGGTGGGCCTAAGCGACTGTAAATTCCTGGCAAAGATCGCCTCAGACCTCGACAAACCAAGCGGGTTTTCGATCATTGGCCGAACAGAAGCGCTCGATTTTCTGGAATCAAAACCAGTGTCGATGATCTGGGGGGTTGGGGGGTCGTTGAACGCGAAGCTCAAACGAGACGGGATCGCGAAAATTGGTGATCTGAGGCGGATCGATCAGTCTGATCTCGTTGCGAGATACGGCAGCATGGGACTGCGCCTGCACAATCTGAGTCATGCCAAGGATACGCGGACCATCGATCCCAGCGGAAAGATGAAAAGTGTTTCAGCTGAAACAACCCTCTCCGATGATCTGAAAGACCCGGACCTGCTGCGCGCTCATCTGTGGCGGTTAGCGGAGAAGGTTTCGGCTCGGTGTAAGGCGAAAGATATTTCCGGCCACACGATCACATTGAAGCTGAAAACAGCGGATTTTCGCATTGTCACCCGCTCCGTCACGCGGGATTCGCCGACGCAACTCGCCGACGTGATTTATCAAACATCGGAAGCGCCGCTTTCCAGCCTGATCGGCACGCAAGCATACCGCCTGATTGGGGTGGGTCTCAGTAACCTCGTGGCCTCGGACGGAAAGACAGAGCAAGGCGGAGCCGATCTGTTTGATGCCGACGCCCCGAAAAGGGCAAAGGCGGAGCGGGCCGTCGATGCGATTCGAGACAAATTTGGCACGGATGCAGTGGACAAAGGCCGGACATGGCGGATTCGCGATCCGAGGCAGTTCTAACACGATCGATGCAAAATTATCGCACTTTGAAAATACCCGGAAAGATTTCATGGGGACTCTTGAAGGTGTTGCATCGCACACCTATCTCCATTGCAGACACTACGGTGTCGCCGCCCAATTCTTGGGCGTTTCCTCCCTAGACTTTCAGGCCACCCCCGGGTGGCCTTTTTTTTACGATATTATTTCAGAGACTTAAAATCTCTACTCAGCTGCGAGTGTCGCACCCAGAGTCATAGGAAGCTCAGCAAGTCCCGCTATCACAGGTTGCAGTGCAATTGCGAAATCTCGGTATTGGGTTGAAGGTTCAACCCGTGCTTCGTCCAAGTAAAGACTCCGATCAATCTCGATTTGAATGGCGTGGTAGGCCCGCCTCGGGCGGCCATAGCGTTGTGTCAGATAACCGCCTGCGAACGGCGCATTCCGTGCCACCCGAAATCCAGCGCGCCTGAAAAGCCCGACAACGGCATCAGAGACGTCTGTTCCACAGGAAACCCCGTAGCAGTCACCAATCACAATTTCGGCCCGCCGCGACGATCCGCGTGCGCTTTCTGACGGCATAGAGTGGCAATCAACGAGGAACCCCATGCCGAATTTGTCCTTCGCGCGGCGCAAGGAGGATGTGATCGCGTTATGATAAGGGGTGTGACAGGCGGTTATTCGGGCCTGAACCTCGCTCATGGTGATTTTGCCGTCGTAAATCGCCCGCCCCTCGGAGACGACGCGAGGGACAACGCCCAAACCCGCTGAAACCCGCAAAGTCCGGGCCCGAATCGCCGGTGCGGCGATTAAAGCAGGGTCTAGTTCATCCTCAGCGCGATTCACGTCAACAAAGGCTCTCGGAAACTCTGCCGCGATCAAAGGAGCACCAAAAGTAGGGGCATTTCGAAAGAGATCGTCAATAAATGCGTCTTCTGAAGCTCGCAGTGTCAGAGCATCCAAACGAGAACGCCGGGAGAAACTGAGGGGATAGCGCCGCCCACTGTGCGGCGAGCTAAACACCGTAGAACTTGAGAGAATTGCGGGTTCATAGACGGAAACGGGGGCACCGGACCAGCCACAGCGTTCTCGTGCCACCTCTTCGTTCCCCGCAGCCGACATGGGCACCCCTGAAATTTGTCGCATCTAATTCTGCGTCTTCACCGGATGTTTAAGCCATCGCGCCATGATCTCCAAATCAAGACGGCGTACGGCCGTGTGAGACGATGCGGATCCGAGCGATTCGCGCCGTCTGAGAGAAAAGGAGCGTGCGAATGGCGCGTGTGATGCTGGCGACGAAAAATGACGAGATGCGTAGTTATCTCGCTCGAACCCTCAAACGTGCAGGACATTGCGTCACGCGCGTTGCGGATTATGACGCCGCCCTCACGATCCTTGAGGAAACGGAGTACGACTTGCTCCTGACCACAATCGATGCCGAAAACGCCGATGAGCTAGCCTTTGCGCGTACAGCACAACAAATCGACCCTGACATGCGGGTCATGTTTATCACCGGATTCTCCGCCGTCGCGATCAAGCGGCCCGACGAAGACCGCACCACAGACGGGCTTTTTGGAGAGCCGATCCACCTCCGCAGCTTGCCGAGCGAAGTTGGTCGCCTGATCGCCGCTTAAACCCCTAAAAATTCAAACACCCTCTTGCCAGTTTCAGGCTGCGAGGCTATACGCCTGCCTCTGTTGCTGGTTCGACTGGTGACGGAACAGGTTTCGATGGGGCCGCAAGGCTTCATTCAGGGCGTATAGCTCAGCGGGAGAGCACTTCGTTGACATCGAAGGGGTCACTGGTTCAATCCCAGTTACGCCCACCATTTTTAGGCAAGACAAGACGCACAGCGCGGAGACGGCACGATGAAAGTTCGCAATTCACTGAAATCGCTGAAAAATCGCCACCGCGATTGCCGTGTCGTGCGCCGCAAAGGCCGTGTGTACGTCATCAATAAAGTCCAAAAGCGCTTCAAAGCGCGCCAAGGCTGATCTAGCCAGACTTTAACGAAGTTTCGGGGCCCTCAAAAAAGCCCGCCTCACTTTTGAGGCGGGCTTTTTGCGTCATTAGAATCGGAGTGGAATCGCGTTACGCTGCTTGCGATTCAATCGCGGGTTTTGGCGAACCCTTTGCGATCTGGATCGTGCGCGGTTTCAGCGCCTCGGGCACTTCGCGAACCAGATCGACATGCAGCAGGCCGTGTTCCAACGATGCGCTGACGACTTTGACGTGATCCGCGAGCTGGAAACGGCGCTCGAAATTGCGGGCTGCAATTCCACGGTGCAGGATTTCGACGCCCTCTTGGGGTTCAGCATCCGCCCTTGCACCCGAAATGATCACGTGGGATTCGCGGCTTTCGATGTTCAGCTCGTCCTCGGCAAATCCAGCGGCGGCAAGGGTAATGCGATAAGCATCGTCGCCGGTCTTCTCAATGTTGTATGGCGGATAGCTTTGACTGGAATTGTCCGCTGTCAGTGCGCGATCCATCAGGGCGGCCATGCGGTCGAATCCAACGGTTGAGCGGTATAGGGGGGTCATGTCGAACGTTCTCATAGGTCATATCCTCAAGGGTTAAGCGATACGAAAATTCGGTTCTCCCATGCGGGACAAACCGTCTCATCAAGTCACCGGAGCCGATTTCGGCCTCCGATGAGAATGAAATGGGAAGCGCATCTAGGGGAATCAAGAGGCGGAAAAGCCGGCCTGAGTACGAGAATTTGAGACCAATCTGCTCAAAATTTTAGCAATTTTATCGATCTGCAACCAATTTGCTCAGTGCGACATCCCGCACTGTAACAATGCTTCAAAAAACTGGCGATGCTGGACGCTTTATGTCATATCCACTGTCCTATCTGCCGCAACCCTGTTGCGCGCGGACATAACACCTGCGCTTTTCTGCGAGCGTAGCGGGACCGGGGTCGGATCACGAAAGTCGAAAACACGCAGTTTGCGTGCGGTTTCCGGCACGAAATCGACTGGCTCGCTCACAAGAAAGCTACTGACGAAGGGACGATCATGACCGAGATGCGTAACGGACCTGTGCCAACCGATTCTTCAATGCCCGCGCTTTACACGGGACTGAAACCGGCCACAGGTCTCTACAAACCGGCCTATGAGCATGATGCCTGCGGCGTCGGCATGATCTGTTCCATCAAGAACGAGCGCAGCCGCAAGGTCGTCGATGACGGGTTAGAGATTCTGCGTAATCTCGAACACCGCGGCGCTGTTGGTGCAGACCCCAAAGCGGGTGACGGTGCGGGCATCTTAATTCAGCTACCCCATGAGTTTTTCGCCGATGAAGTTAAAGCGCTTGGCTTCGAATTGCCGGAGCCGGGTCACTACGGCGTCGCGCAACTGTTTACACCGCGCGACGAGTCGCTGCGTGGAAGCATTGAGTCCGCTTACGAGAACGCGGCGCGTCAAGAAGGGCTGGAGGTCATCGGATGGCGCGATGTGCCGGTCAATACGGATGTCCTCGGCGAGAGCGTCAAAGTCACCGAGCCGATCCACCGTCAGTGCTTTATCGCGCGCGGAGACAGTATCGCCGATGAAGAATCGTTTGAGCGGAAACTGTTCGTTGCCCGCAAAGTGGCCTCGAACCAAATCCGCAAAGATCATGCAGATGCTGCGGCGGACTATTACCCCGTATCTTGTTCAGCGCGCACCATCGTTTATAAGGGTCTGACGCTGGCCGATGGGCTGTCGCAGTATTTCAAAGATCTGCAAGATGAGCGTGTGATCTCGGCATTGGCACTGGTTCACCAACGCTTCTCGACCAACACCTTCCCAAGCTGGCCGCTGGCGCACCCTTATCGGATGATCTGTCATAACGGCGAGATCAACACGATGCGCGGCAACTATAACTGGA
>CAZXMX010000087.1:0-13200 GCA_964641645.1 uncultured Neomegalonema sp. | reverse complement strand
CAATTTGGGCGCTCGGTCTCATGTCCGGCACGTCGATGGATGGTGTCGATGCAGCGTTGGTTTTGACGGACGGCGAGACCATCAGCGAATTTGGCCCCAGTGCGGAGAGGCCGTTTGCGACCGGCGAGGTTAGTTTCTTACCGACGATTATGCAGAACTGGTCAGATTATCGTCCGCCCGTCGGCCCGGTTTACGCGACTGAGCTTGCCGAGGCGGAGGCCGAGATTGACGGCGTGCATGGTGCGGCAGTTGCCCAATTACTGGCCCGCTCGACGGTCACGCCGGAGGTGATCGGCTATCATGGACAGACGATCTATCATGCGCCTGATGAGGGTTGGACATGGCAACTTGGCGATGGAGCCGTTCTGGCGAATGCTGTTAATCGCCCCGTCGTCTGGGATTTCCGTACCGCCGACATGGAGGCCGGAGGGGAGGGGGCACCGCTTGCACCGTTTTTCCATTTTGCGCTCGCCAAGCACATTGGCGCAACAGAACCAGTGGCCTTTCTCAATATCGGCGGCGTGGCGAATGTAACGTGGGTCGACCCAACGAAATCGGCACCCGAGGAAGAGGGTGCGCTGCTCGCTTTTGATACCGGCCCCGGTAATGCCCTCATCAACGACTGGATGACCCGCCAGGACCGCGAACCCCTCGACCGCGATGGTGCGGAGGCGGCAAAGGGCCAAGTCGATGACATGCTGCTGCACAGCAACGCCACAGGCGCATTCCTTGAGCGAAAACCGCCCAAATCGTTGGATCGAAACGAATTCGCGATGGTGTTGGATCGGATGGCCGAATTGCCCTTATCCGACGGGGCGGCCACCTTGACCGCGCTCACTGCTGAATGTGTGGCCGAGGCTCTCAAACACATGCCGCGCGCGCCTTCCCGCTGGCTCATTTGCGGAGGCGGGCGAAAAAACCCGGTGATGATGCAGATGATGGCGGACCGCCTCGGCGCACCCGTCGATCCGGTCGAAGCGGTGGGTTTAGACGGTGATATGCTAGAGGCTCAAGCCTTCGCCTATCTTGCCGTTCGTTCGATACGCGGCCTTCCCCTGAGTGCCCCAGGAACGACGGCCTGTCGCGAACCTGTGACGGGTGGTCGAATCTCAAAGCCTTGACGATTCTCGGCGCAAGCCGTAATTCATCCTCAACGCAGCGATTTGAGCCGGATTGCGGGCTGCGTCGGTATCGACCGAAATCAAAACCGCTAAAGAGGTGTGCTGCTTCCCCAAAAGCGCCATTTCGACCGGTTGTCTGACTTGAGGACGACTGATGAACGACGACCTACATCCTCGCACCAAGCTGGTGCATGGCGGAACAGATCGCAGCGGACACCATGAGATGTCCGAAGCGCTGTATCTGACCCAAGGCTTTGCCTATCCCGACGCGGAAACGGCGGAGGCTCGCTTTGACGGCTCCGATCCCGGCTATGTCTATGCGCGCTATGGCAATCCGACCGTTGGGATGTTCGAGCAACGTTTGGCAATGCTCGAAAATGCGGAAGCGTGCTTCGCCACCGCCTCCGGCATGGCAGCCATGCACGCGTCAATGTTTTCGCAGCTAGAGGCAGGCGACCACGTCATCGCATCAAGGGCGCTGTTTGGCTCGTGCCACTACATCCTCGATAATCTGCTCCCGCGTTTTGGGGTGGAAACGACGCTGGTTGAAGGGACAGACATTTCGGCATGGCAAAATGCCGTGCGACCAGAGACGAAAGTCTTCTTCCTCGAAACGCCGTCCAACCCGACTCTGGAGATTATCGACATTCCGGCTGTTGCCGATGTCGCGCATGATGCCGGAGCGGTGCTGGTGGTCGACAACGTCTTTGCGACACCATGTTTCCAGCGCCCCCTCGCGCTGGGCGCCGATATCGTCATGTATTCCACCACCAAGCACATCGATGGGCAGGGGCGCTGTCTGGGTGGCGCGCTGCTCGGCTCAAAGGAGTACATCAACGGCAAGTTGTTTGAATACATGAAGCACACCGGAGCGGCGATGAGTCCCTTCAATGCTTGGGTCATGTTGAAGGGTTTAGAAACGCTCGATCTGCGGTGTCGTGCCGCCGCCGACAGCGCCGAAGCCATTGCCCATGCTGTCGACGGCCTCGGCCCCGTCGCGCGCACGATTCACCCCGGCTTACGCTCCCATCCGCAGCACAATCTTGCGGCGGCACAGATGGAAAGACCCGGAACCATGGTCACGTTTGAGTTAACAGGGGGTAAGACCGCCGCGTTCAACTTCATGAATGCGTTGCAGGTCATTCGCATCTCAAACAACCTCGGTGACGCCAAGTCGATTGCGACCCACCCGACGACGACCACGCACCAGAGAATGACGGAAGAAGACCGTCAAGCCCTTGGAATCACGCCGGGATTGATCCGGCTTTCGGTTGGCTTGGAACACGCGGACGACTTGATCCGCGACATCACGCGCGCACTGGAAGGCGTCTGAAGGTAGCTGCGATTCGCTCTCCTTAGGAGTGAATTTGGTCGCGCATGATCGCCATATGGCCTCAGTAACGCCTCATTCTATTAACGTCTCGACAGGAACTTGCCGCCGATACTGAACCCGTCAAACAACGATGGGACGACGATCATGCAGGCCCTACAGATTGAGACGACGCTCGAACCGGACGCCGAGCCAATCGATCCTGATCTCGATCGGATCACAGAATTCGCGCAACAGTGTCTACGGGTGGGTGACGCTGCGGTCATAACAGTTGGTGCGCCTGACGCATCGGGGGACCGCTCGACCATCGAACACAGACTGGCCGAATTGGTCGTCGATGGCGATACGATCATTGCTGTTCCCGATGTTATCTTTGAGCAGCACGCCTCCGGTGGAACCGTTTGCGGATTTCTCGGGGTTCCGCTCCATGATGAGACGGGTAAGCCGTTTGCCGCTCTTTGTGCCATGACCGATGACACGCGGATCTGGAGCTGCAGTGATCGCGAGACGCTCAGTTTCTTGGGGGCCGAACTCGAAGAGATCTGGAAAATGCGTGAGGCGGTCGAAACCGAAACCCGCCGGGCTGCACAGCACCGCCTTGTCGCGCGGGAATACCACCATCGCATTCGTAACGCCTTTTCAGTCTCATCAGCCGTGATCGTTTTAACCGGCGCGCAATGCCCCTCTGTCCAATCCCTTGTGGAAACAACCAGCGGACAACTCGCGGCGCTGGCCGATGCGCACACGGCAATTGGCTTTGACGAGGAAGCCGCAGACCTTGCCCAGTTGGTGCAAGGCGCGTTGCAGCCTTACGCGTTCTCAGATGCCATCGTCGAAATAAACGGCCCGGCGCATGAAATTCCGCAGGATCAAGTCATCTCCGTCAGCTTGATCCTGAATGAGTTGGCGACAAACTCGACCAAATACGGGGCCTTTCGCCTCGGCGGGACTGTTCGGGTGACTTGGATGATTGAGGACGGACAGGTTTCGCTGCGTTGGAGCGAGCGTTCGGTTGCCCCTCGGACGGCGCAAAGCAAACGTGCGGGCTCATTCGGCGGCGCGATGATGGATCTGTCTGTGAGGCAGTTGGAGGCGACGATGGAAAAGATGTGGCTGAGCGACGGAATTGAAGTCAACCTGACCTTCTCAGTTTGACGGCTTGAAAAGATCTAAGCGCTGTCCCGCTTGTAAATTTGCAAATAGTTCGTGCTCATACCCCGTGTTGTCGACCATTTCCCCGTCAGGATATTGAGGTCGACACCGCAATGATCATGAACGCGAAACCCTCGGGGCAGTAACACCTGATCCAGTTCACTCGGTCGAACAAACTTGCGCCAGCTATGCGTACCCTTGGGCAACCAACGCAGAATGTACTCCGCGCCAATTATGGCTTTCACAAATGAAAGCGGCGTCCGGTTTAAGGTGCCAATGACCAGCGCGCCGCCGGGCTTGACCAATGTGCTGAGGATTTCGAGAAATACGCTTGCATCTGCGACATGCTCGATCACTTCGAGAGACATCACGAGATCGAACTGCTGTCCGGTCTGAGCGATGTCCTCGGGTAATGCATTTTGATAATCGATATCCAAGCCGGATGCCCCAGCGTGTCCCTTGGCAATCAGGATGCTCTGTTCGGACGCATCGATGGCGGTGACGGCTGCACCGAGTTTCGACATCGGTTCACTGACGATGCCAGCACCACAGCCCACATCCAATAGCGAAAGTCCGGAGAGCGGCTTATCGACATCGCTGTCCCGCCCCATCATCGAAGGCAGAGTCTCAGACAGTTTCTCAATGCGCGCGGCATTGAACGCGTGAATCATCTTGAACGCGCCGTCGGTTTTCCACCACTCGTCGGCGAGTTTGTTAAAGCGCGAAACCTCTTCCGGATCGAGCGTACCCGTTTCCAGATTGCCGTCTTTGAAAGCTGCGCGCTTTTTGTCTTTGTAGAGCATCTCTTGCCTCTTGAATCGAGGGGCCGAGCGTTTTTAGATCAAAACGTCAGGTCAGCCGGTTCTTCCAGCCCATGAATGCGGGCGGTCGCCGTAACCGTATTGGCGAGCAAACAGGCGATAGTCATCGGGCCGATGCCACCCGGAACCGGGGTGATCGCACCCGCGACTTCTGCACAGCTTGCATACTCGCAGTCGCCAACAATTTTATGCTTTCCTTCGCCTTTTTCCGGCGCTGGAACACGGTTGATGCCGACGTCAATGACGGTCGCGCCAGGTTTGACCCAATCGCCCTTCACCATTTCAGGGCGGCCTACTGCGGCGACCAAAATATCCGCTGTCTTGCAAACTTCCGGCAGGTCTTTCGTTCGCGAATGCGCGATCGTAACTGTCCCATTCGCTTGCAACAACAACTGCCCCATCGGTTTTCCAACGATGTTCGAACGTCCAATGACGACAGCATGCTGACCGCTGAGATCACCCATCCGGTCTTTCAACAGCATGTAGCTGCCGAGTGGGGTACAGGGCACCATCGCCTTCAGACCGGCACCAAGACGACCTACGTTCACGATATGAAAGCCGTCGACGTCTTTTTCGGGTGCGATGGTGTTGATGATCAGGTCAGAGTTCAAATGATCCGGCAACGGCAATTGCACGAGAATACCGTGGACGGCGGGGTCGGCGTTTAGTTTCTCGACGATACCGATCAGCGTCGCTTCATCGATATCGGCATCATATTTATGCTCAAAGCTTGCCATGCCGCATTCGACGGTCTGCTTGCCTTTGTTGCGGACATAGACCTGCGAGGCCGGGTCTTCACCGACCAAGACAACGGCCAGACCGGGTTGAACGCCATGATTGTCGACCATGTTCTTCACATGGCCGGAAACGCGCTCGCGCACTGTGGCTGCGAAGGCTTTTCCGTCAATAATATCCGCGCTCATGGCAGCTTTCCTCAGTTCGATTGTAATTGCGTCAAGCATTGTCGTGACGCGACTCTGTAGACTATCGTTTGCGAGCATACATTTGGCGGGATTCGCTACGTGCGTCTACCGCGGCACAAAAAAAGGACGGTGCGACATGACGGCAATCGCATTTTTCGGCGTGGGAAATATGGGCGGAGGCATGGCTCGAAACCTGCTGAAAGCGGGTCACACAGTTTCCGTGTTCGACTTGGACCCCGACAAAGCCAGCGCAATCGAAGGTGCAACGGTGGCGATTGATGCCGAATCGGCTTTAAGCGGCGCCGAGGTCGTCATCACCATGCTGCCAGCCGCCAAGTCCGTGTCCGGCCTCTACCGCGATAGTATTTTCGATCTTGCGGAGAAGGGCGCTCTTTTCATCGATTGCTCGACAATCGATGTCGAGACAGCACGGACCCTTGCCGGGGAAGCCAAATCGCGCGGCCACATCATGCTCGATGCACCGGTATCCGGCGGCGTAGCGGGCGCAGATGCAGGGACTCTCGCCTTCATGGTCGGAGGCAGCGAAGAAGGTTTTGCTCAAGCAGAGCCTCTGTTCGATGCGATGGGCGCTAAGGCGGTTTTGGCCGGTGACGCTGGCGCGGGGCAGGGCATAAAAATCTGCAACAATATGATGCTCGCGATCCAGATGGTTTCTGTCGCGGAAGGCTTTGTTCTGGCCGAGAAACTAGGGTTGGAGCCTGCCAAACTCTTCGAGGTGTCGAGCGCAGCTTCAGCACAGTGCTGGTCGCTGACAACCTATTGCCCCGTCGCCGGCGTAGGGCCGACAACATCGGCTGATAACGACTTCAAACCGGGTTTTGCAACGGCGCTGATGCGCAAAGACCTAGGCTTGGCGATGGAGGCGGCAGAAGCGGCGGGTGCCGTGGTCCCCTTCGGTTATGCGGCGCGCGACGTCTATGAAAAGATGATGATCGATGGTCATGGCGATCTCGATTTCTCTGCGGTCATTCAGCGCGTTCGCGCAGCCGTGCCAGAGAAAGCGTAGTTTTTAGGCACGCCGCATTCCCAAACAGTTACCCCTCGCGCGTTCACCTTATGCGTGATATTATCAACCGGGGTTTGGGTAGTTCGTTCGGGTAAGCGGTACGATGGATGAGGTGGAAGTCGCCGTCATGCTTGCGGATGTTTCCGGAAGCACGGCGCTCTATGAATCGGTAGGAAATGTCGAGGCGCTCGATCGAGTCAGCGCCTGTCTTGACCTGTTGCGCGATGTGATTGAGCGCAATGGCGGGCAGTTCATCAGCTCCAAGGGCGATGATATTCTTTGCATTTTTGAATCACCTCAAGCGACCCTTGATGTCGGAATGCAGATGTTTGAGGAAACGCAGGACAATGGCTTGTCACTGCATGCGGGCGTTGACTTCGGCAAGATCCTTCAGGCGCGTAACGATGTCTTTGGGGACAGCGTGAACATGGCCGCTCGGTTGGCGAGTGTCGCGAACTCCGGTGAAGTCCTGTGTAGTCAAGATCTCTACGATCAACTCACTGGCGAGTATCGCGCGATGCTGCGATTTTTCGGCCCCCGTCATTTCAAGGGCAAAACGGCGCTCTCAAATATCTATCTTTTTTCCGAGGCGGTGCCGGGTAAGGCGACCGAAATCATCTTTAACGACGATACAGAGAGTGAGCGCGCCGATGCCGCGCGCTTAACCAATGACGGGGTAAGGGCTGCGCTGCGGTTTGCCCGAGAAACTTTCATTTGTTCAGCCGAGAAACCGATTTTGATGGGGCGCTCACCGGATTGCGACCTTGTTGTTCCACTACCTTGGGTCTCTCGAAAACACGCGACGATCGAAATCCGCGGGGAACAAGTTTACCTGACTGACAGCAGCACGTCGGGCACTTATGTCGCCATGGAGGGGCAGGACCCGTTTGTCGTGCGCCGGGAAAGCCATCTGCTTCACACGGGCTGCACCTTGTCCCTTGCGCGCAGCCATCTGGATACCGGTGCGCAAATTGTCTCGTGTGAACTGCTGCTGCCAAAGGCTGATCCTGAGTAATGGAGTGGTTTTTCCCTTGTCTCAGGGAAAAGGCGGCGCGATGCTCTGCCATCGAATAACCTGGAGTTGGTTTGATGGATGAAGTGTTTACCCGGCGAAAGCTGATTGAACCCCAAGCCTTGAGAGCTTTGATGCAGCGTTCTGATCTGCGCGGTACGCTTCAGGCGGCCTCGCATTTCGGGGCCATCCTTCTGACGGGGAGCATTTTGGCGATCTTTTGGGGGTCTTGGTGGGCTGTTCCGGTGTTTATTCTCCACGGAGTCCTGCTGAATTTTCTATACGCTGGACAGCATGAACTCAGCCACAACACTCCTTTCAAAACCAAGGCGTTGAATGAGTGGGTGGGGCGGGTCATTGGCTTCTTGATGCTGTATCCGCGCGACTTCGATCAAATCCAACATCACGCGCATCACCAGTACACGCAAGACTGGGAAAAAGACGGCGAACTGGCCCGCAAGCCTTACACGCTCAGCAGCTACCTCCTGTGGTTCCTCGGGCCAACCTATTGGTACAGCCGCGTCACAAGGATTATTCGGTTTTGCCGAGGCATTGTTGTCGAACCTTATATCCGACCCGATCAAGAGAAGATCGTGATTAAGGAGGCCCGGATTCATGCTGGTCTCTATGGATTGATTGCGCTCGTTTCAATTGGCGCGCAAAGTTGGGGAGCGGTGGTCTTTTGGCTCGCTCCGCTATTGCTGACCAAACCCATTCATCAGCTTCAGAATACCATTGAGCATCTGGGCCTCAGTCATGAAGACGACATCCTCAACAACACGCGATCGACCGACACGAACGCGATCCTGCGCTGGATGTGTTGGAACATGCAGTATCATACGGCGCATCACAGCTTTCCGTCTGTCCCGTTCTGGAAACTCCGCGATTTGAACGACACCATTGAGGGTAAGATCGGTCACGAGGTGCATCGGATGGGCTACATCGAATTTCAGATCGAGCTGATCCGAAAACTAATGGGTGGCAAATCCGAAGCAGACTATCCTTATGACGAAGTCTGGATCGCACGCGGTCCGAATGGCGCTGGCCAAATGGTTGTTGATTAGCAACGGGGCCGCAAGGAAAGCGCGATGACACCACCACTAAAAGTCTTTCAGTCGCTTTGGGCGATGCAGCCCTACGACGATATGGGCGTAGCCTTTGATAAAGTTGCCGAAGCCGGTTTTGATGGCATGGCGATTGACCTCGGCGCATCCGATGTTGCCACGGCAATGAAAACGTTGCCGCACTTTGAGCGCACTGGGCTGACGCCGTTGATCGTCGCTTTCCCTAAATCTGTCGCAGCACTGCGAGAGACGTTGAAAATGTCGAAGGACTTCGGCGGCCCGTTCGTTGTCGTTATCGGTCAGGTGTTTCCGCTGACTGTCGAAGGAGCCATTCCGGTGATCCGTCGCTGGATGGATATGTCCGACGAAGAGGGGATGCCGATCCAGTTCGAGACCCACCGGAATTGCATCACCAACGATCTGTTCTTTACCCTCAACCTTCTCGATTCGATCCCGGATATGCCCCTCTGCGCCGATCTTTCGCACTATGTCGTAGACCGCGAATTCTGGTATCCGCTAACCGATTTTGATCAAGGCCTTATCACCCGCTGTCTAGAGCGGGCGAGCAGCTTTCAAGGCCGTGTTGCTAGTCGTCAGCAAATCCAACTACCGCTCAATTTTCCTCAACACCAAAAGTGGGTGCAGCTTTTCGAGGGATGGTGGGAACAAGGGTTTCGCGCATGGCGCCGTAAAAATCCGTCGGAAGCCCCTGTTTTTTTGTGTGAACTCGGCCCACCTGAATACGCAATGACTGGCGCTGATGGGAAAGAGCTGTCGGATCGATGGGCAGAAGCCCTGCAATTGAGGGACACAGCGCAAGCGATATGGAATCGCGTTTGCGCGGAGGAGAGTTAAGTATGACGGCCAAGGATGCAGTTGATGTTGGCCTCCGGTTCGCGCGATTAAATGCAATAAATATCTACGTTTTTATCCTCCTCTCGCTCGGGTTTGGCGGATGGACGGTCCTGTCCGCTGACATCAATGAAACCGAAGCCTATGCCGATGTCCGCAAGGTTATGGCAATTGGTTACGTGCTGCTGTCGGTATCCATCTTGCTGTTATCGCTTCACTTTACGTCGCGCGCGAGCGCGGCCTTTAAACTTGGTGGACAGCTTTCGGATCTATCGGAGGGAAACCCGAAAGGCATCTTTCGCGGAATCAGTGTTCTGTGGGTTCTGTTCCCCATGGTCGCAACGATCATTGTCGTCACTTACATTGTGCTGATTTATGCGGTGGATGGCGGGCTGTTCTAATGTCAACGCCACATCGCTCTTGCGCCTCTCGCCGACTGCCCTAAGACTTCAAATATGAGTGAAGAAATCCTATTTGAAGTCGCCAACGGTTGGGGCGAAATCACCCTGAACAGGCCGGAGCAGCTGAATGCGCTCACGCTTGGGATGGTCGAAGCGATGGCGCGTCAGCTTTCGGCTTGGCGGTCAGATGATTCCGTGAAAGCGGTCTTGATCAAAGCGGTGCCGGGGCGTGCGTTCTGTGCGGGTGGCGACATCCGCTTCCTCTACGACACGCGCAAAGCCGAGGACATCGAAGGGTGTATGAAATTTTTCGGCGCGGAGTATCTCAACAACTGGCGTGTTGCAGAATTTCCCAAGCCTTTCGTTGCTTTGATCGACGGCGCTGTGATGGGCGGAGGCGTTGGCATTTCGATGCACGGTGATTTTCGTGTGGCCACAGAGAACGCTCTATTTGCAATGCCTGAATGTGGCATCGGCCTCTATCCCGATGTCGGCGCAACCTACATGCTGCCACATCTTGAGGGCGCGATTGGCATGTGGCTCGCGCTAACGGGAACCCGATTGGCGGCAGCGGATATGGTGCGCCTCGGCCTAGCAACACATACGGTAAAGGCTGTGGGTGTTGCAGAGCTTGTGGCTGAGCTTGAGAATATCGAGTGGGGCGAGGACAACTACGCTCTGGTCAAACGCGCCCTCGATATGTGGCATGTCACGCCACCGGGAGAGACCCCCGCACTCGATCATTTGACCAATATTAACGAGGCATTTGCCCTCGACAGCAGCGATGATGTGCTGAAGGCGCTCGACACGATGCGAGACGATTCATGGGCTGCGGGCCAGCGTGCCGCGATCGAGCGGGCTTGTCCGCTCAGCATCCGGGTCACGCACCGGGCCATGAAGCTGGGCGAAAAAATGGACATGACCGAGGCGCTTCAGATGGAGTACGCGCTGACGCGGCGGTTCGTCGAAGATGCAATATTCGTTGAAGGCGTTCGCGCGCAAATCATTGATAAAGATCGCAATCCGATCTGGCCACACGCATCGATCAAAGACGTTTCGCGCGGCGATGTGGATGCGATGTTCCGCGCCGCGCCGGACCCGATTGACCTGACGTGGGACGATCCTCTGGAGGGGGCATGACCGATCCCTACTTGCTGCGAGAAGATGTTGATCGCGTTGTAACCCTGACGCTCAACAGGCCGGATCAGTTTAATCCGCTGTCTGAAGGCATGCTCAGCGCGCTCGAAGCTGAGATCGAAGAGATTTCAAACAGTTCTGACGTCTGCTGCGTGGTTATCGCGGCGGAAGGGCGGGCGTTTTGTGCGGGGCATGACCTGAAGGAAATGCGCCAGACGCCAGAGCTGGCCTATTACCAAACGCTCTTCGCTCGATGCTCTAACTTCATGCAGAGTCTTGTCAATTTGCCAGTCCCCGTAATTGCAAAAGTGCAAGGATTGGCCACGGCAGCGGGGTGTCAGTTGGTGGCGACCTGCGATATGGCCATCGCCGAAGAAACCGCCAAGTTCGGCGTTTCCGGTGTCAATCTGGGTCTCTTTTGCTCGACCCCATCGGTCGCGCTCAGCCGTGTTGTTAGCCGCAAGCGTGCGTTTGAAATGCTGGCCACCGGAGAGTTCATCAGCGCGAAAACCGCTGAAGATTGGGGGCTGATCAACCGCGCAGTCCCCGCAGAAATGCTGGATTCTGAGGTTATGCGCGTCACTGATAACCTGCGCGGTAAAAGCCCGGTTCCGCTCAAAATGGGCAAGGCTTTGTTCCATCGCCAACTCGGTCTGGACCTCGCGAGCGCCTATGCGGATGCGGGTGAGACGATGGCTCAGAACATGATGACCCATGACGCGGTTGAGGGCATTGACGCCTTCATCGAGAAACGCGATCCGGAATGGCGCGGCGATTAGAGCAAGCGCTTGGTGACCAGAGAAATCCGAGACGTCTTGGGGGTCATCGAAGCCATCGTCGATGACTCGGTGAAGCGGAGGCGCTTTCGGCGTGGCAGCTCCATACAAAATGCCCTCATAGCGGAATAAAATCGAGATACACTACTTTAAATTGAATTTTCGATTCCGAAGGGGATCGCGCTTGCAGCGAAACCCACCGCGCCCTCATCAAGACGAAACGCCCTAGGCCACGTCCGTCATGAAATCACACGGCAAAAACGAAACATCGAGCCAATAGCCCATCGCGGCTTTGGTGATGTCCGATAAGCCTTCATAGCCATGCGGTTTGCGAATGCACGACGCGCCGCCCAGTTGATAGAAATCTTCAACGATGTTCGTTTCTTCCAGAAAACCAAAACCCAGCACGGGGATAAACCGCCATATCTTGTCTTCTTTCAGGGTTTTGAGCAGTGCTTTCCAATCCGCCTCGAAGGAGTCCAGATTGATGATAATGACCCGTGGAAGCTCGTTTCCGGTGCGGTCAAAGGCGTCACCGAGTGCTTTGGGGTTGGTCACCGGCTCCTGAATGTATTGGCAACGTTCAGAAAAACCCAACTCGGTGGAGACCTTCTCCAGCAGGGCGTTTTCGACTAAATTAAAATTTACAACCAAAATCATCGCGAAAGTCCCTCAATACAGTGGGTTTCGAGACAGATTTTCGGCTTATTGCGTTGAAGAACCGTTACTGACAGATCACGATTTTATCGAAATTGGATGGGTGCGATCCGCTAATTGTCGGGATTGCTCGCGGACCGCTTGGCCCCGCGCCCGCGGCGGAAAAATCCTGTTTCTGCCTATGATTTAGCCATCTGAAACGCACTCAACTGCCCGTCATGATCTGTGTTTTGAATTTATTCCGTTTTCGGAAGAATGACCTATATTCGTTCTATACGCGCATCCCGACGGAATTCGGGGGTTTGCGCGTGGTAGAAGGCAAAGGCCCTTTGCGGAGTTCGCGACCCATGCGGTTTGTCGTTCGGAGTATTTTTGGACTGATGATCGTTCTGGCTTCTGCCGGGGCGCTTGCGCTTGGCTGGTTCAGTTATTCCGCTGCAAAGCAAAGCGCGGAAGGGGAGCGCCCTAAACGGGCGGCCCCTGAACGTCTCTATACCGTTCGCGACCACACGCTCACGCCGATTACCGCCACCCCGACAATGACGGCGTTCGGAGAGATCGGCGCTTGGCGCATTCTGGAGCTGCGCGCCACAGCAGCGGGTCGGATTGTCGACATCGCCCCGGATTTGCGTGAGGGCGTTCAGACCCGTGCTGGCGAGACGCTGGTTCGCATCGACCCCACGAATTCTCGGTCCCGTGAGGCTGATACGCTGACGGTGCTCGCCGATGCGCGTTCGAGCCAAACCGAGGCGGATCAATCCTTTGCCCTCGCGCGTGCCGATCTTGAGGCGGCGATCGGACAGCTTAGACTGCGCCGCAGCGCGGTTCAGCGACAACAAGAACTCGCGTCGCGCGGCATCGTGGCCTCTGCGACGGTTGAGACGGCACAGCTATCGGCCTCCACCGCTGAACAAGCCGTTGTCAGCC
>CAZXMX010000086.1:0-13423 GCA_964641645.1 uncultured Neomegalonema sp. | reverse complement strand
CTCTCATGGACGTGGCCGCAAGCATGAAAGGCCGCTTATTCCTCGTCGACGAGACAACAGACCTGCGCCGCGCCGCGTTGGTCGTTGATGGCCGCTTAGAAGCCTTAGAGATTGATCGACTCTCGGATTCCGGACCGAAGTGGGGTGCGGTTTACCGGGCGAAAATTATTGAGCGCATGACCGCGATGGGCGCGGCGTTCGTTGATCTTGGCGACGCTCGGGGGTTCCTTCCCGATGCGGGAGATGCCCTGCCCGGTGCAATCGTGACAGTCCAAGTTCGCCGCGAAGCCGAAGGCGACAAAGCCGCCCGCGTTTCGACCGATATTCAAATCGAACACCGATTAGTCGTTCACACCCCCGCCAAACCGGGCGTCAATGTATCAAAGAAGATTACGCAACAAGATGAACGTGCTGTGCTTCGCGATGCTTTGGAGGGTTTAAAAGGCGGATACGTCATTCGCACCGCAGCAGACGGCATGATGGCCGATGAACTTCGCGAAATCGCAGAGTCGTTGGCCCTACCCTATCAACGCGGCGTCGGCTTGCTCCGCGAAGGGCCAGATGCGCTTGGACGGTTGGAGTTGCATCACGAGAACGCCAAAGTCGAAGGAGATTTCGAACTGCTCGACATCGACACGCAGATTGACGCTCTTCTATTCCCTCGCGTCGATCTACCCGAAGGCGCATGGCTGACGATTGAACCCACGACCGCCCTCATCGCGATGGACGTGAATACCGGACAAGCACGAGGCGGCGACGCCCTGCAACGCGTAAACTTGTCCGCCGCCGCTGAAATCCCACGCCAACTTCGCCTACGGCATCTCGGCGGCTCCATCGCCGTCGATTTTGCAGGCGGTCCAAAGGGAAAAGCCCGCACACGACTTGAAAAAGCCATCGGCCCCTCGATGTCCCCATTAGGATGGGGCCCAGCAGGCTGGATGGAACTGCAAACCAGAAAACCGGGGCGCAGCCTCGCGGATTTGTTGGAGGGCACACGATGATCGTTCAAGACAGTTTGCTCACAATCAGCCAGATGCCAGAGCGGGCCATGCGAGCCCCCCTACTGAAAGGCATCCTCGCAACCTTCGCCGTCATGGCGGTGTTGGGACTGTCAATCGGCGCTTGGCTCTCATCGTGGTTCAGCGGGTGGACGATCCCCTTCACCGGAATAGAAATCGGTGCAGCAGGTGGGTGGCTCGCGGGCGCCGGAACGTTCACGGCGCTACTGTTTGCCTTTGTGCCCGCAGCCGCGCTGGCGGTCAGCTTCTTCATCGATCCGGTTGCCGATGCCGTCGAGGCCAAGCACTATCCGGACGCTTTGGCCGATAGACCGCGCCCTTTTAGCGCCGACCTTTGGATCGCGGTAAAGACCGCGGGCCTCGCGTTGCTTATCAATATCCCGTTGATCCCATTTTACTTTCTGTTTCCGCCGTTACCTGCTGTGGTGAACGGCTATCTGCTCGGTCGCGAGTATTTCACGATGGCGGCGCTGCGACAGATGCCACCGGCAGACATGAAACGCGTGCGTCGCCGCGCGACGCTATCGATTTGGACGGCAGGCGCATTACTCGCGTTTATGGTGACGATCCCGATCCTTAACCTGCTCGCGCCTGTCTTTGGGGCCGGATTGATGACGCATGTGTTCAATCGCGCCAGACGTCGCGCTAGCGCCTGACCCGTCGACCTTCGCGCAGCGCCACGTAAAGCCCCGATCCACAGACCAATGCGATTCCGACCCAAGCCCAGAAGCCAGGCACTTCGTTGAACAGGAATAGGCTCCAGAACACCGAAAGCGGGATCGCGATGTATTCAAACGGCGCGACCAATCCCGCTTCTGACACGCGGTAGCCCTGAGAAATCAGATACCCTCCAAAGGCATTGAAAAATCCCACGGCGCACATGATCGCCATATCTCCGCCTGAGGGCCACACCCAAGCGCGCAGCAAAAACTGCATAGACGGGTCATCACTCCCCGCGAACCGCCCATCGCCAGCGATCAGCCAAAAGACGGAACTCGCGGATAAAAACATGAGCTGGATATAGAACGCCATCACCGAGGCCTTCTCAGCCATGCCGAGTTTGCGCGTCATCATCTGCATGCAAGAATACGCCACCGCCGCCACCAACGGCAAAATTGCCGCGTATTGAAAAGTCTCGCCGCCGGGACGAATGATAATGAGCGCGCCGAGCAACCCAACCAGAACCGCAGACGTCCGACGCCAACTCAGCTTTTCGCCCAATACGGGCACGGCAAGCACCGTGATAATCAGGGGCGCGGTAAAGAAGATCGCCACGGTCTCCGCGAACGGCAAGGACGCCAGTCCGGTGAAAAAACACATATTGCCGACGACAATCGCCCCGCCCCGCAACAGATGCAGCTTCCAGCGTTTACTGCGCAGGTTCGCGTACCCGCCCTCTAAAGGGACCAAGACAACGAGCGTGACAATGATCGCAACCGCCGCTCGGATAAAGACAATCTCATGCAACGGATACCCGCCGCTGAGCCATTTGATCGCCATATCTTGCGTCGAAAAGATCGAAATTGCGCCGATAACACAAAAGATGCCGAGCAAGTGCGGCGGAATAAGCGTGCGTTCGGCGTGACGATCTCTCATTTCAGTTCGCTGCTCGATTCACTTGATAAGGGTATTTCTGTTCGCAATTCGGATATCGCAGAGGCATCTTTACATTGAGGGCCGAAACACTGACGTTTACGTCAGCATTTTTCGAAAGGAATAGCCATGAGACTTTCAGTATTCGCGACCGCCGCAATGTTCGCGCTGACTTCGTTGCCGGCATTCGCAGGGGACCCAAGCGGCCTCTGGGCGTCTGAAAAGAACGACGAAGGTAAGTGGATCAGCGTAAACATTGCGCCTTGCGGCTCCCAAATGTGCGGCGTCATCGCAAGTGTGCATGGCGGCGCAGACCCAAGCGGCATCGGAAAACCCATCATCAAGGGCATGAACAAGTACGGTGAAACCAAATGGGATGACGGCGAGATTTACGCGCCTGACGACAAAGAATGGTACGATTCCAAAATGGAACTCTTGTCTGACACTCAATTGAGCGTTTCGGGCTGTGTTGCGTTCGGCCTCATCTGCCGTGCCCAAACCTGGACCCGCGCACAGTAACGTCGATGCGGCATGGCTTGAACCAAAGCCATGCCTCGAAACGAAAGCAAAACGGTTCACGTCGATATGATTTTGGGCCGAGAAAACAGCAAGAAACTCAACTTCCTGTGACGAATTGCTCTCTTTCGGTTGACCTTTTCGCCAGATTGCTCAAAGAGCTTCGCGGGGGCTTACCGCGAGGAAGCTGAGCATGAAAAAACTGGCATTGATGACGACCGTGATGGCGATTGCGGCGACAACTGCCATCGCCGGTGATCCGGGCGGTATCTGGCAATCCGAAAAAGATGACGACGGCGATTGGATCGATCTTGCCATCGAACCTTGCGGTGACGCGCTCTGCGGTAAGGTTGCCAACGTTTATGGCGGAAACCCAAAGTTTGTCGGGCTCACAGTCATCGAAGGCATGACCAAAATCGATGATAATTCTTGGGGCGATGGTCGTATCTTCGCGGTGGATGAAGACACGTGGTACCATTCACAGATGGAATTGCTGACCCCCGATCAGCTCAAAATTTCAGGCTGCATTGCTTACGGGCTTCTTTGCGAATCCCAAACGCTCCGCCGTCAGCGATAAAAGCTCTACTCGGCAGCCGTTTTTAGCAGCGCGCCGGTCTCAATCGCATCGGCGGGCTCTACCGGGTACTGACCCGTAAAACACGCATCGCAGAACTGTGGCCGCGCATCGCTGCGCCCCGGTTCGCCGCATGCGCGGTAAAGTCCATCGTTCGAAACAAATGCGAGACTGTCCACACCGATATGATCGCGCATCTCTTCGGGCGTCATACTGGACGCGAGCAGCTTGCTGCGTTCCGGCGTGTCGACCCCGTAAAAACAAGGCCAGGCGGTCGGCGGGCTTGCAATCCGGAAATGAACTTCCTTCGCCCCGGCATCCCGCACCATCTGCATGATCTTGATCGATGTCGTTCCGCGCACCACGGAATCGTCGACCAGCACGACCCTCTTCCCTTCAACAAGGGATCGGTTGACGTTCAGTTTTAGCTTCACTCCGAGGTTACGGATGTGATCCGACGGCTCGATGAACGTGCGCCCCGTGTATTGGTTGCGGATCACGCCAAAGGCAAACGGAATACCGCTCTCTTGCGCAAATCCAATCGCTGCGGGTGTACCGCTGTCCGGCACAGGGCAAACGACATCGGCATCAATTGGAGATTCTTTGGCAAGCTCAACGCCAATATCGTGGCGGGTGTCGTAGACACTCAGGCCGCCCTGCCGACTATCAGGCCGCGAGAAATAGACATATTCGAAGATGCAAAAGCGGCTGGGTTTATCCTCGAAGGGGCGAACACTCTCGACGCCCTTATCGGAGATAACGACCATCTCGCCCGGCTCTATATCGCGAACGTAATCCGCACCAATAATATCAAGCGCGCAAGTTTCGGACGACAGAACATACGCGCCGCCAAACTTACCGAGCACCAAGGGTCGGACGCCGCGCGGATCACGAACACCGATCATCTTGGTCCGGGTCATCGAGACGATGGAGAACGCACCCTCCACGGCCCGCAGCGCTTCTTTCATCCGTTCAACAATGCCGCGCTGAACCGAGCGCGCCATCAGATGAACGATACACTCGGTATCGGACGAAGATTGAAAGATCGAACCGCGCTGAACCAAATCACGCTTCAGAACCGTCGCATTGGTGATGTTGCCGTTATGCGCAATGGCACAGCCACCCGGCTCGAACTCAGCGAAAATCGGCTGAACGTCGCGCAGCGCAGTGATACCTTTAGCCCCCGCCGTCGAATACCGATTGTGGCCAATTGCGTTGTTTCCGGGCAGGCGTTCCAGCACCTTCTGAGAGGTGAAAGTATCGCGAACCAGACCGATCCGCCGCTCCGTGTAGAACGATTTCGCTTCGGAATCATACGAGCAGATCCCAGCGGCCTCTTGCCCCCGGTGCTGCAAAGCATGAAGGCCGAGTGCGACCAGTGCCGAAGCGTCACCGGCTTCTGCGCCAAAGACGCCAAATATCCCGCATTCCTCGTGAAGTTTATCGTCGTCCCAAGGCGTCACGGGCAGGCCTCCTCAGCCGTTTGTCGTATCAGGTTCGCGAAGAGGATTTGGAACCTGCTCGGGTTCAGGCGTTTCGCCCCCCACTTCCCGTCCCATAAAGTCTTCGTAAGCGTCCGTTAGGAATGGCGGCATTTCTGTCGGTATCCAGCCCGTCAGATAGGTTGCCGAGTCTTTGACAAGCTGGCCACCCTTCGATGCTTCGATGGCCTCGTGCGAGTATTCCGGTTCCACAAGCTGCTGATAGCCGATCCAGCAAACGGCAAGGATCAAAAGTCCGCGTGCGGCACCAAACAAAAACCCAAGGCCCTTGTCGATCGACCGCAGGGGCGAATTGGCGATGACCCGCGAGATAAACGATCCAACGATTGTCAGCACAATCAGCGCGATGACAAACGCTGCTGCCAGCGCGGCCCATTTCGTCCATTCGCCGAGGTCTTTAAAGTCTTGAATGAAGGGCACGGCCTTTGGATAGAATTTCAACGCGGCCATCGCTGCGCCGATCCAGACCAACAAGGTCACAGACTCGCGGGTGAGGCCACGCGCATAGGCAAAGATTGCCGATAACAGGATTACGCCAAATACGGCGATGTTAACTATGGTTGGGGTCAGTTCCATCCGTCTTCCGCTCCGACTTACTCAAACCGCGAGATCAACTCGCTCAGTTCGTCATAGGTTTCGACCGCAATGCCCGCATCCGCTTTAACCTCTTCAGAGGCTTTAGCCCGTTTGGGGGCGAAGACAGTATCAAAACCTAATTTTTGCGCCTCCCGCATCCTTGCCTCCGCTTGCGCGACGGGCCGGATCGCCCCTGAGAGACTTATTTCTCCATACATCGCTGCACGCGGCGGCGCAGCTTGGTCCTTGTAACTGGATATCAGCGCTGCCGCTACCGCCAGATCGGCCGCCGGCTCACTAATTCGTAAGCCGCCAGCTACGTTCAAATAGACATCATAGGCCCCGAGTGCCAGCCCGCAGCGTGCCTCAAGGACCGCTAAAACCATTGCAAGTCTACCGGTATCCCATCCCACGACCGCTCGCCGAGACGTACCCAGAGAAGATGGCGCAACAAGGGCTTGAATTTCCACAAGAACGGGCCGCGTGCCCTCGATACCGGCAAAAACAACCGAACCGGGAGCGCGCTCGTCGCGATCACCCAAAAACAGCGCCGAGGGGTTCGTCACCTCGCGCAGGCCCGCCCCCGTCATCTCAAAAACACCGATTTCATCGGCAGGCCCGAAGCGATTCTTGACCGTGCGAAGGATTCGGAACTGATGCCCTCGCTCCCCCTCAAAGTAGAGCACCGTATCAACCATATGCTCTACGACGCGAGGACCGGCAATTTGGCCATCCTTGGTGACATGCCCGACCAACAACACCGCCACATCGTTGCGCTTGGCGAAGCTGGTCAGTTCATGGGCACAGGAACGCACCTGACTGACCGAACCGGGGGCGCTTTCCACGGCGTCCGACCACATCGTCTGAATCGAGTCGATCACGACGAGGTCAGGCTTTTCCGCCTCTAAAGTTGTGAGAACATCCCGCAAGCTGGTTTCGGAGGCGAGCAGGACTGGAGCGTCGGCAAGACCCAACCGTTCAGCACGTTGCCTAATCTGCCCGCGCGCTTCCTCACCGGAAACGTAGATTGCCTTGGCTGCCCCCGCCGCAAAGCCCGCGACTGCTTGCAGTAAGAGAGTCGACTTCCCGATACCGGGGTCGCCACCGACCAAAATCGCTGCGCCGCGCGCAAGGCCACCGCCCAACACGCGATCAAACTCCGCGATACCACTCGACAAACGCGGCGGCGCAGGTTCCGACCCCGACAGCGGTGACAGCTCTACTTTTCGGCCTCGCGCTGCGCCCAACGACTTCGAGGGCGGTCCCGAAGCGGTCAAACCGCTCTCTTCGACCAGCGTATTCCAGCCACCGCAATCACTACACTGGCCATTCCATTTACGGTGCGATGTACCGCAGGATTGGCAAACAAACTGCGTGCTCGCCTTAGCCATTCTCGGCGACCTCACGTCTCAGCGCCCGATCCGTCGCCCAAGTCGCCCAGATGGAAGCGAGAACCAGTGCCGTGAACAGATAAAGCCCCCACTGAATGACGATATCGCCAATGCCGATGCCCTTAATCATCACCACATACATCGCGATCAAAAATACATCTGCCATCGACAGCTTCCCCATCGCGGTCAAAATCTTGAGCCACACTTTGGGATTGCCTAGTTGCCCGAACTGCGCCCCCAACAAGATGATCGTCTTGGCGTAGGGGATCAAAATCGCGAAAACACCAACCACGATACAAAGGAAAACATCGCTATCGGCCAACTCGATCACGCCGCCTAAGATCGAAATCTCCGACCCGCCAAACAGGGGCATTGCGAACCCCGCCTGAGCCAAAGGCGCGAGCCAAGCAACGGGAAACAAGATCAGCAGCGCTATCGTCACGATCCGCACCAACATCATGATGCGCTACTCCGCTCCGCTCAAAGAACCAAGCGCATAGGACAGCACGATCCCCAGCAATCCGAGAAAGAGAACGATACCAACAACCGTGTCGATCTTAGTTCCCACTTCTGATCGGCGATGAAAATGAAAAAAGCAGCTCAAAATTGCGGCCACAAACGCCAGAGGCACAGCGATAAACTCCGCCCCCGGGATGATGCCCAACAACATCAACGGCATGGCGATCACAACATATCCGCTCGGGATGGCCTGTGCGAAAGCGCCCCGCGAGAGCCAAACAATCAAACTCGCAACACAGCCGAGAAGCGCGAGCAGGACGCCTGCGATACCAATCTGAATGTAGATAAACCCAAGGGGTAGGTCGAAAAACTCATTCATGGCTTACCTCAGCGCCTCGATTGGGCCATCCGCGCGGCCATGAATAAACTGCTCGACATAGGCATTGCCACAGGTATCGAGATCACTCACCGGTCCCGACCATTGTATCACACCGTCGTGCAACATCGCGACCTTGTCCGCGATCTTCCGAACAGAGGTCATGTCATGCGTGATCGTCATTGCCGTACACTTCAGCTCGACCACCAACTCGCGGATGAGATCGTTGATGACGTCGGACATAATCGGATCGAGACCCGTGGTCGGCTCGTCGAAAAAGATAATCTCCGGCGACGTCGCGATGGCGCGTGCCAGTCCAACGCGCTTTTGCATCCCGCCCGAGAGTTCAGCCGGGAAACGATCCGCCGTATCCGGCCCCAGACCAACCCGCCGCAGCTTCTCAACCGCCAACTCGCGACATTCTTCCGTTGATTTGCTGCGAAGGACTCGAAAGGCGACGTTCTCCCAAACGCGCAGCGAGTCGAACAGCGCCCCGCCCTGAAACAGCATCCCGAATTTATCCAGCAACGGCTCGCGCTTTTGCTTGCGCACATCGACGCCATCGACCAGCACATCACCCTTGTCAGGCTTCACTAGCCCCAGCACCGACTTGATCGTCACGGACTTGCCGGTACCAGAACCTCCAATGATGACCATCGACTCCGAAGGCGCAATCGACAGGTTCACCCCGCGCAAGACACGGTTCGACCCAAACGACTTGTGAACATCGCGAAGCTCGATCTTGGGGGTGCTCATGTCGAAAAGAACAGCTCGGTGAGCAAGTAATCGAACGCGAGGATCAGAACCATCGCAGAAACCACGGCATTCGTCGTTGCCCGGCCCACACCCTGCGCGCCGCGTCCCGAATTGTAGCCGTGGAAACAACCCATCAAGGTGATGATGAACCCGAACACCGCCGCCTTCACCAAACCGGATGCCACATCGCCGAAGGTCAAAAAGTCCATCGTGTTGCGCAGGTAGGTCGCGCTGTTAAAGCCGAGCCGGTTCACGCCAACCATCCAACCACCCATGATCCCGATGATATCGGCCACCGCGACAAGAATTGGCATGGTGAGGACGCCGGCCACCAAGCGCGGCGCAACCAAGTACTTAAACGGATTGGTCGAAAGCGTCGTCAGCGCGTCGATCTGCTCGGTCACGCGCATCGTGCCAATCTCGGCGGCAATCGCCGCGGAAACGCGCCCCGCGACAACCAAACCGCCCAACACCGGTCCTAGCTCTCGGACCATGCCGATGGCGACAATCGAGGCCACCACGCTCTCGGCATTAAACCGTGATCCGCCGATATAAATCTGCAGCGCTAACACGCCGCCCGTCGCCACAGCGGTCAATCCGACAACCGGCAGCGAGTAAAACCCGATCTTCATAATCTGACGAAGCAGCTCACGAAAGTACCAAGGCGGCGTCAGCACGCCCAGAACGCCCTTGATCGCGAACAGAGTTACGGCGCCGATGGACTGGCAAAGCCCCAGAACAGCCGCGCCAATCCCGGCAACAAAGCCGTGCAGAGCAGAAAGAACGGCCACACGGCCTCCTGAAAAACTAAGCGTTAGCGCCCGTATAGCGTCTTGCGTACCGCTGGCCAAGTGAAGTCAGGATTTCATACCCGATTGTCCCCGCCGCCTGTGCCAAATCATCAACGGTTTGATTCGGCCCCAGAACTTCAAGCGTATCGCCAACCCCGGCTGTCGGATGATCCGTCAGGTCCACGGTGATCAGATCCATGCTCACGCGGCCAATCAAAGGCACGGGGTTGCCCGCGAAATAGAGGGTTGCGCCATTTGACAGCGCCCGATGCATCCCATCGGCATACCCGAGCGGCAAGGTTCCGACCCGAGATGGGCGCTCGGCGGTCCAAGACCAGCCGTAGCCAACACCCTGCCCCGCCGGAATATCCCGAATTTGGAGAATCGGCGTATCGAGCCTGACGACAGGCCGCGCGTCCGAAAAAGGCAGCCCGCCATAGATCCCAACACCGCAGCGCACGAGATCAAAGTGAAACGCCTCACCCAAGAGTGTCCCGCCCGTCGCAGCCAGACTGATCAGGGCACCCGGCGCTCGATCTTTCAGTCCGCCGACGCCCTCGACAAATCGGCCCCGTTGTTCTTCGTTCGCGGTGTGATGCGGCTCATCCGAACAGGCCAAATGCGACATCATCAATCGCACGTCGAGACCGCTGGGAACATCACGCCATTCTTCGGGCGGCAAACCCAGCCGCGACATCCCGCTGTCGAGCTGCAAAGCGCAGGCCGCACCTTCGCTCCGCCGCCACGCATCAATCTGGCCGAGATGATTCAGACACGGTCGCAAGCCGCTGGCGATGGCAGCCGCCGAGTCGCGCCGGTCCGCCACCCCGTTCAACACATAAATGACCGGCTCCGGCAAAGCGGCACGAAGCGAAACGCCCTCTTCAACCGTCGCCACAAAAAACGTCTGACACCCAGCACCGGCCAAAGCCGCCGCGACCTCATTGGCACCGCAGCCATATCCATTGGCCTTCACCGCGACGCCCGTTTCTGCACCGCCCGACAAACCGTCGAGCGCCCGCCAATTGGCAACCACGGCATCAAGGTCAATGGTTAAAAGCGGCTGAGTCATCGGCACACCCGATCAAAGACAACGCTCACGTGGCCGCCGTCACTCAAACGTCGCCGGAGCAAACCGCTCAGGGTTCGCCAGATCACTAAATCGCGTGAACCGTGGCTCAAACTGTAATTTCTCGATGCCGATGGGACCGTGACGCTGCTTGCCGATTACGACCTCGCCGACATTGTGAACGGCATCCATCGCCTGTTGCCATTCCAGATGCTCTTGCGTCCCCTCACGAGGCTCGGTCCGCGACAGGTAATATTCCTCGCGATACACAAACATCACGACATCGGCGTCCTGCTCAATTGAACCGGATTCGCGAAGGTCAGATAGCTGCGGACGCTTATCCTCACGATCTTCCACACGACGAGAAAGCTGCGACAACGCCACGACCGGAATATCGAGTTCCTTAGCGATGGCCTTCAGTCCCCGCGTAATCGCTGAGACTTCCTGCACGCGGTTTTCGCTGCTATCGCCTGAGACAAGCTGCAGGTAGTCGACCACCAACAAATCAAGCCCCTGCTGGCGCTTCAACCGCCGCGCCCGCGCCGCAAGCTGCCCGATCGACAGCGCCGGAGTATCGTCGATAAAGAGCGGCTTGGTTTCCAGAACCCGCGCCACCTCGACGAATTTCTGGAACTGGGCCTCTTCCAATTCGCCCTTACGGATCAACTCCGAAGAAATTTCACATTGCTCGGCCAAAATCCGGGTCGCGAGCTGCTCCGCCGACATCTCCAGCGAATAAAAGCCTACCGCACCGCCATCAATCGTGCCGAACGTCCCATCGCTCCGTTCGCCTTCTTTGAAAGCCTTCGCAACGTTGAACGCAATATTCGTGGCCAACGCGGTTTTCCCCATCGAAGGACGACCCGCGAGGATCAGCAAATCGGACCGGTGCAACCCGCCGAGCTTGGTATCCAGGTCGCGCAAACCCGTCGAAATCCCTGCCAGCTTGCCGTCGCGCTGATAGGCCGCATTCGCCATTTCAACGGCGGTTTTGACCGAGCGCGCGAACGTCTGGAATCCGCCCTCAAACCGGCCTTTCTCCGCCAGCGAGTAAAGCCGTGTCTCGGCCTGTGCAATCTGATCCGCCGCATCGCCGTCGTTGAGAAAGTCCCCGGCGCCGTCGGCAATATCTTCGCCCAGCCGGATCAAATCCCGCCGGACCGACATATCGTAGACCAAGCGCCCGTAATCCAACACGTTGAAGACCGAAATCGCCGCATCCGCCAGACGCAGCAAGTACGCGGCCCCACCAAGCGGCGCGATGCCCTCATCATTCTCAAAAACAGGCTTCAGCGTGATCGGCGACGCAATTTGGCCCTTGGTAATCCGCTGCCCCGCAATTTCGTAAATTTGACCATGTACGGGGTCATAGAAGTGCTCCGGCAACAAAAATGCCGCGAGTCGGTCGTAAACTTCGTTGTTCACCAACAAAGCACCGAGGACCGCCTGCTCCGCCTCAACATTGTTTGGCAGCGCCCGAACCGCCGTTTCGGTATCGCCTGCAAATGGGATCTGCTCGTTCATGACCGATTCCCCGGTTTCTGGTTCGCCGTAAACTACCCGCAGCCGCGCCAAAAGTCAGCCTTGAGATCGGTTGTACACGGCACTTCAAGTTCCCGTCATTGATTTCCTTGAAAGAGAGGGGCGTCTATCCCCATATAGAGATGGGTCGGCCCCGACGCGCCGGGGATTATCGCGCGAAACCTGTGGACCAAAAGGGCTTGGGAAGCCTGTCTTGGTTGATAGTTTTATGAGGATTTTGACATGCTGAAACGGTCCCTTGCCGTCGCACTCGCGGCGATAACGTTCGTCTCAACCACCGCACCGGCGGATGCCCACGGTCGCCACCACCACAGACACGGCGGCTTTCATTCCGGCGGCTTCGGATTCGGGTTTGGTTTTGGACCCCGATTTGTGCATCGCCCGTTTTATTACGCTCCCTACGCGCCGCGTCGGTTTTACCGCTATCGCCGCGTTCCTGCAGCGCAGATTGATGGGGTACAACCCCAGACCGCGCCGGTTGCTCCGATTGCAACGACGCCTGCACCCGTGGCAGTCGCCCCTGCGGCGGTAGCCGCTCCTGCACCGGTTTACGTCCCGCAGCAGCAGACCATCGCCCCTGCTCCGGTCATTCAGGCGGCACCGGCTCCGACAATCTCTAGCGCTCCAATCAATCAGTCTTACGAGAGTGTTGGTGCATATGAGAATTACGCGACGCAGTTCCAGACTGCGCCCGCTCCAATTCAAGCGGTGCCGACACAAACTTTTGCGGCTCCGACTTTCCAAACCGAAACGCTCGAAGTCGTGCCAGTGCAAACGCAGCCCATCGGCTCGAACTTCGTAACGTCGCCAGCCACCGTGCTGCCGCCGATCCAAACGGTTCCGACGTTTCAATAATTGTCGCGCGAAAGGATGCGGGGTTTCCCCTCGCATCCACCTCAGCCGTTCGTTTCCAACTCAATGGCTTCGACACCCGGCGGCAGGAGTTTCCACCCGACACCACTGAGCGCATCGTTTCGCCCGGCATCGAATAGCGAGCGCATGACCACCGGATCGAAATCAAGCGATCCAACGCTGTCATTAAATTCATCTGGCACATACGCCACATAGAATTCGGCTTTCGCAACCAACGTCCTCACATACGCACGATACAAGGATTGCACGATCGACGTGCGCAGAATTGTGTTCAGCGACTTCTGAGCAATGCTTGGGATAGAGGCTTCGACCGGATTGGAAGCACTGCTTTCCAGCAAGCTGTCATTGACGATCACGTAGAGCCGCTTGGTCTTCGTATCGGACCG
>CAZXMX010000085.1:0-13593 GCA_964641645.1 uncultured Neomegalonema sp. | reverse complement strand
TCTGGAACGGAACAAAATTCCCGGCGATGAAGATAAAGAACAGCGTCAGGTTCAGCCGAAACTTATAAATCGCGAGCGCATACCCCGCGAGGCAGGACAGCGACAGGGTCAAGATGATCGTTGGCACCGTCACCTTGAACGAGTTCCAAATGAACTGACCCAGCGGAGAGTTCGTAAAAATCGCTGTGTAGTTCTCGACCAGATTAAACGAGGTCGGCCATCCCCAATAATTTCCGGAGTTAATATCGCCTCCAGAGCGAATCGACGTAACCATCACCGCAATCAACGGCAACAGCCAAATAAACAAAGCGACCGGCAGTGCGATCTTATACCCGGTCTGAACACCGGGTGAGCTTTTCTCAATCGGACGGGGAAACATCGCCTAGCCCCCCTGCTTTTCTTGCACATACATGCGCCACAAGAAAAACGAGATATAGACCATCATGATTAGGAACAGGATTACCGCAATCGCTGCGCCATATCCCATCCGATATCCGTATTCAGACAGCGCCGTCTCAAACATGTAATAAGCCAATACGTTGGATGAACCGTACGGTCCGCCCTGCGTCATAATCGAAATTAGATCGAACGAACGCAGCGCACCGATCACCGTGACGACAACCGCGATGAATGTTGCAGGACGAAGTTGCGGCAACACAACATGCCACAGCATCTTCCAGCCCTTCGCACCGTCAAGCCGCCCCGCTTCAATCTGATCCGGCGAAACATTGTTCAGGCCGGTCAGAAACAAGATCATGCAGTAGGCAATCTGCGGCCAAAGACCGGCAGCGATGATGCCATAAGTGACATATCGCTCATCCGCGAGAATCGCAGGCGGCTTGCCATCCCAAATCGAATAGATCAACGCGATGATCCCGTTCGAAGGATCGTAAAACCAAGCGAACACCAAACCGACAACAACCTGCGAGATCACGAAGGGAAAGAAGAAAAGAGACTTATAAAGCCGGATACCAAAAACGGTTTGGTTCAGGAATAACGCGATGAACAAACCGATCGGGACGGCGAGCATATAGAGCACAAGCCAGATGACGTTGTTCTTCAGCGAGGTGTAGAACCGATCATCGTCCATCAACTCGATATAGTTCGCGGTGCCAACCCACGTCTTTTCACCCAGCCCATCCCATTCGAAGAATGAAATCCAAATCGACTGGAAAATTGGCAAGATCACATAAACGGTAAAGAACAGAATGGCCGGAGCCAGAAACAGCCACGGCGTCACCGCGAGGCGATTGCGCTGATACCAGCTACGCTGATTGAGATTTGATGTGGCGTCGGTCATCGCGGTCTCCGGCGGGGCGGGCAGCGCGGAAAGCCCCTCCCCCATCACTGGGGAAGGGACGAGAGGTTGTCTTACTTGTAGACTTTGTCTTGGACTTTATCGAGACGCTTGAGGATCGCATCGCGGCGGTCCGGCTTGACCATGAATTCTTGGAAGCCTTCCATTCCAGCCTTCGCCATTTCGGCAGGCGCATCACGATCATAGAATTGTGCGATGCCTTTAGCGTTCGACAGCATCTCAAAACCAGCCTGAATGAATTTGTCGTCGGCTACTTCCGCATCTTTGTGCGCCGGAAGTTGGCCAAGAATTTTATTCACTTCAGTTTGGATGTCTTTGCTGGCGAGAAAAGCGAGGAACTTCTTCGCATCTTCCTTGTTCTTAGCATTCGAGGGAATGTGGAACGTATCCGTTGGCGCTTCTTCGCCCATCGCAACATCAGGGTTGATCGCGGGGAACTGCATGAAGCCGAGCTGATCGTCTGTCAGACCTGCTTCGCGCAGCGGTGCCACCGCGAAGTTACCCATGACATACATTGCGGCTTTACCTTGAACCATTGGCGCAAGCGCCTCTTGCCATGACATCGCTGCGTGGTTTTCGATGAAGTACCCTGGACGCACCAACTCTTCCCAACGATCAAAGGTCGCTTGGGTGCGGCTGTCGGTGTAGCTGACTTTGCCCGAGGTCAGATCGTTGTGATAGTGATAGCCGTTCTGACGCAGGTTCAGATAATCGAACACACCCGCAGCAGTCCAAAGGTACTTCGTGCCAATCGTGATCGGCGTGATGTCATTCTCTTTCAGCTTTGCGCAGGCTGCCAAAAACTCTTCCCAGTTCGTTGGGACCTCGATGCCTTGTTCTTTGAAGATGTCAGCGCGGTAGTAAATACCCCACTGATAATATGTGTAAGGCACACCCCACTTCTTGCCATCGATTGTCATCGAACCAGCCGTCGACGCGAGCGCATCATTCAGGCCATTGTCTTCCCAAACATCGTCAACGGCCTCAAAAAGTCCTGCCTCAACGAACGGCGCCATGCGGTTCCCAGCATACCACGCTGCAACATCGGGGGCATCCGCCGTCAGAAAGTTCCGGATCGACGTTTTATAACCCTCGTGATCGAACAGGTTCCACTTCACCTCGATATCCGGATTGGCTTTCTCGAATTTATCGATCACCATCTCGAACGCCTCTTTCGGCGCGGGATCCGACCCGTCGTAATTGATAACCAGTTCGGCAGCATTGGCAGCGGTCATTGATCCGGCGGCCAAGAGCGCCGCGAAAGACGCGCGTTTGAAGAAGTTGGTCATGTTATCCTCCCGGTGATGAGACAGACGGAGTTACATGCCCCCACACGTCCCAAAATTAGTTCCATTTAGTGGAACCTTGTTTGACTAGTTAGAATATTCGACGTAGGACAGGGGTATGTCAAGCGCCACAAAAACAGCCCCCAGACGATCGGCTGCTAACGTTCCTGACGGCAGCGTTCGCGATACGGGGACGCTTGGCAAGGCCATGGCCGTGCTGGAAATTGTCGCTTCCTCTGAACAGCCGCCGCGCTTCACCGATATTTTGAGAGAGTCGGACCAACCGCGCGGCACGCTCCATCGACAACTTTCTAATCTGGTCGAAGAGGGATTGCTGATCGCGCGACCCGACCAATCCTACGAGCTGGGATTGAAATTACTGACTTTTGCCTCTCGATCATGGGCGGGTAGCGAGTTCCGCACGATCGCTGAGCCACACCTAAGGGAGCTGCAAAGTACAACCGGGGAAACCGTTCACCTTGCTGTGCTGCGCGGTGTGCAGGTGATTTATCTCGATAAGTTTGAGAGTTCGCAGGGTCTGCGATTACACTCACAAATCGGGAATGCCTCGCCCGCCTATTGCACCGGTGTCGGTAAAGCTGCTCTGTCTTTGCTCGATCCCAAGACGCTTTCTGAGCGAGTCGCAGCCATGAAATTCAAACAGTTCACCGAACACACATTGCGGACTGCGAAAGCACTGCGCGCCGAGATCATCGAAATCCGCGCTGACGGGGTGGCCTATGATCGCGAAGAACATGAGCCGGGAATTCATTGTGTCGCTGCGCCAATCCATAGTGCACCGCGCGCGCTCTACGCTGGTATTTCGATCACCGGCCCCTCGTTTCGGGTTAGCCGCGCACAGCTTGAAGGATGGGCCACGATTGTTCGGGAAACAGCAGAGGCGATCATGACAGATTTAGACACCCGCTTTGGACCGCGCGCATGATGAAGCGGATAGACATCTTAGGAAGCGTATGACCGGCCTCAGCCTTCAAGACGTAAAAAAATCGTTCGGTAAAGTGGACGTGATTCACGGCGTTGATTTGAGCATCCAAAGCGGTGAGTTCGTTGTCTTTGTCGGCCCATCCGGCTGCGGAAAATCCACGCTGCTTCGCCTCATCGCTGGTCTGGAAGAAACCACTGCTGGGCTGATCGAAATCGGCGACGAAGACGTCACGCGAGTCGATGCGGCAGATCGGGGCATCGCGATGGTATTCCAGTCTTATGCGCTTTATCCGCATATGTCGGTCGCGGAGAACATGGGCTTTGGCCTTAAAATGACCGGCTCGCCCAAAGCCGAAGTCCAAAGCAGGGTCGCAGCGGCGGCAGAAATATTACAACTTGGCCCCCTGCTGGAGCGCAAACCAAAGGCACTATCAGGCGGCCAACGACAACGTGTCGCCATCGGACGCGCCATCGTGCGCCAACCCAAAGTCTTCCTGTTTGATGAGCCGCTCTCAAACCTCGACGCGGAACTGCGCGTACAAATGCGGCTGGAGATCGCCAAGCTACACAAAGAGCTCAAATCTACGATGATCTACGTCACGCACGATCAGGTGGAGGCGATGACGCTGGCGGATAAAATCGTTGTTTTGCGGGACGGCCGCGTTGAGCAATTTGGTTCCCCCCTCGACCTCTATCATGACCCGGACAACATCTTCGTCGGAGGATTCATCGGATCACCCCGGATGAATTTCTTGGATGGCACCGTGACTGCCACGAGCGACGGAACGGTCACAATCACGCTGGATGCACATCATGGTGCAGAGGTGAGCAAAACGCTTGAAGAAGTGCCGAGCGTTGGATCAAAAGTACGGGTCGGAGTTCGGCCTGAACACTTCACCGACAACAGCGCAGCGCAGTTAGAACTGAAAATTGATGTCATCGAGAACCTCGGCGGCGTGGCTTATGGCTATGCGCAGGCAGAGTCGGATGCACCGCTGACGATCCAACTTAACGAGGGGCACGCGGCCAAGGAAGATGAGATGGTCAAAATTGGCTTCGACCCTGAACGCGCTTTCCTCTTCGACGCGGCGAGCGAAAAGCGCTTGCGATGAGGGCGAAGCTTCGATTTCTCGCATCGCGCTGCCGGGACGCTTTTCTCGCCGCAGCCCTCCTGACAACCCATGCCAATGCTGCTGAACTGCCGGAATGCGAGGCGATTGCATGGCCTGCGGTCGATGAGGCGAAGACAAAACTCGGCCAACTGCTTTTTTATGATCCCATTCTCAGTGGATCGAAAACGGTTTCCTGTGCGACGTGCCATCACCCCAAGCACGGCACTTCAGATGGTGTGTCACTATCGCTGGGTGATGGTGGGATCGGCCTCGGACCGAGGCGACGGGTTGACCCGAAGAATATCCCTGAGCAACGCATCCCCCGCAACGCCACGGCCCTCTTCAATCTCGGCGCGCCAGAGTTCTCTGTCATGTTTGCGGATGGACGGTTGGAAGCCACTAAAGATGGCCTGCGGACGCCGCTGGGCGAAGACTTCAACAAATCAGGTTTATCGGTCTTGGCTGCCCAAACCATGTTTCCTGTCTTATCGGCTGATGAGATGGCGGGGCATTATCAAGAGAGCGATATGTCTCAAGCGGTGCGACAAGGTTTGTTGACCCATGACGGCGGCGCATGGGCGATCTTGACCGACCGGATTGAATCCATACCGGCCTATCGGTCTGCCTTCGATGCCGCTTATGGGCGCGAGCGTGCGGTCGATTTCGCCGGAATTGCCGATGCGCTCGCCGCCTTCATTGCGGTGGAGTGGCGCGCAGACGACAGTCCTTTCGACCGCCATCTCTGCGATGATGAACCGCTCAACCCATCCGCTGCGTTGGGCATGGAATTATTTTTCGGCAAAGCCAACTGCGCGGCCTGTCACAGCGGACGATTCCAAACCGATCATGGCTTTCACGCCATCGCCATGCCGCAACTCGGACCCGGCAAAGCAGCGCGGTTTGAAAGTCACGCGCGCGATGAAGGCCGGATGCGGGTGACCGGGCGTACCGAAGATGCGTATGCGTTCCGGACGCCGAGCTTGCGCAACATCGCGGCGACGGCCCCCTATGGTCACTCCGGTGCCTATGCCAATTTGGAGTCGATGGTCCGTCATCATCTCGACCCCGTCGCCGCTCTAGAGAGCTACGACCGAAGCCAAGCCGTGCTCGCCGATCTGCCGGGGGTTAACGACTTTCACGTGATGGACGACGCGCGGGAACGCGGAGAAATCGCCGCCGCAAATGGGCTACAATCCGTTAACCTGTCCGACGACGAAGTCGATGATCTGCTCGCGTTCCTATTGGCCCTCACGGACGAGGACAGTTTAGCGGGGCGGCTCGGAATACCCGAAAAGGTTCCAAGCGGGCTGGCTGTCGAACAATAGAAACCGTAGAATCCAAGCCCGGCTTCACGGCTCAAACTTCAAATAAAAGTCGTTGAATTTTCGAAGTGTCTTAATGATATAGCAAGATACGAAGCACGAATTATCAACCTTACCGCCCTACCGTCGCCCACAAATACACAGGGCGATACGTATGCGATTTTTCGAACGAGAGCAGCTTGCATCACACGTTGAGCAGGCGACGAAACGAACGCTAAAGATTGCCGTTCTCTCCCTCGTTTGTACGGTTACGCCGCTGGTGTCGCCTTTATTGACATCGGCACAGGCGGGACCCGTCGAAACCCGCTCCACCAGCGCTCGCTTACAATTCCACTCCGAAAGCAAAAACCTAACCGGGCGTTATGGTTACGTTTTGATGGACGCGCAAACCGGCGAACTACTGGCTGAACGCAATGCAGATCGCAGTTTTATCCCAGCATCGCTCTCGAAAATTCCGACCACGCTGATAGCACTCAATGCACTCGGAGCAGAACATCGGTTCGAGACCCGTTTGCTCGCTGATGGACAAATCAATCAAGGCGTCCTCCATGGAAACTTGCATCTGGTTGGATCGGGCGATCCAACTCTGAAGACGCGCGATCTCGAAGTGCTATCTGATACGCTTGCATTACAAGGCATCGCACGGATTACAGGCGACTTTACCTACAATACCGATGCTCTGCCTCGCTCGTCGGTCATCGATAAGGGACAACCCGCCGATCACCATTACAATCCGGCGATTAGCGGCTTGAACCTTGATCTCAACCTGTGGCGTTCGCGCGGTGTGAGAAAGAAAACGACCACTCCCGGTTATCGGGCCGCTCGTTTGTTCCGCAGTGCAGCCTCCCTGCGCGGGATCACCTTGCCGCTGCCTAAACATTTCGCTGGAGATGCCCCCGGGCAACTCGTCGCGAGCCACGTGAGCGCACCAGTTTCCGAGATCGCCGAAACCATGATGATGCGCTCGACCAACCTAACTGCCGAAGCTCTCGGTGCCCTTTCGGTCAGTGCGATGAGCGAACGGCCAGCTTCTCTCAAAAAGGCGGCGACCGTCACGACGGATTGGTTAAAAGAGCAAGCTGAGACGATTGGTGGCGATGGCTGGAAAGGCTTTAGCCTCGCCAATCACTCCGGCCTCAGTTCAAAGTCTCGCGCCACACCGAGACAAATGGCGTCGATCCTGCGCATTGGCTATCAAAAGTTTGGCGAGACCTTCCGTTCTTTACATGCCGAACATTCGGCAGGCGGTTACCAAGCCTTCGCAATGCGCGGGAAAACAGGATCGATGCGGTTCGTTCGCGGCTATGGCGGATTTATCTCGATTGGAGGCCGCGATCTGGTCTTCACCATTATGTCGAATGATCCAAAGCGACGGGCGCTGGTCGATGCAGGCGCAGAAGGCTTGCACAGCAGTGCATGGATGAGAAACGCGCGTAAGCTCGAACTCGCCATTCTTGCCGACTGGATCGAAGATCATTGGCCGAATCCGCAAGACACGCTGACCGCCGACGCAGAAGCGACGGACTCGCCTCACATCAATACTGAATCTGCCATCGTTCCCGCCGGAGAAACGGTCTATGCCGTCACGATGGCTCCGGTTGAAGCTGAGGTTAACGTGGCGAAAACCTCACACCCTGCGCCGGCAGTTCTCGCAAGCTTTGTCCGAGCAACCAAGCCGGTATATTAAACGATCAAGCGGGTTGCCCCAACACTTGGGGCGCCTCCTTGATTGGTAGATGCGCGATGGCAGAAAACGCGCCAACGCCAATGCCGACCCACCAAACCACATCATAACTGCCATAGGCATCGTAAAGCGTCCCGCCGAGGTAGACGCCAAGGAAGCCGCCGAGTTGATGGCTCAAGAACACAAAGCCATAAAGCGTCCCCATATACTTCATCCCATAGAGATACCCGATCAGTCCGCTGGTTAACGGCACGGTCGCTAGCCACAGCGCGCCCATTGAAAGGCTGAAGACAATCACTGTCAGCGGCGTTGGCGGCAACATGATGAACGCGACCGCAACGATCGTCCTCAACGTATAAATCAGCGAAAGCAGGTACTTCCGCCGATAGATCCCGCCCAGCTTTCCGGCCAACAAAGTGCCGAAAATATTGGTGATCCCGATCAGCGTGATCGACGCTGCGCCCAACGCCGCCGACCCACACACTTCGGTCACATAGGCGGGAAAATGCGCCGTGATAAACGCAAGCTGATATCCGCAGGAGAAAAACCCGAGGAACAGCAAAATGTAATTCGGATCACGCGAAGCGCGGCCCAGCACTTGCCACAACGTCTCCTCGGCTGCGGCGCGGGTGACGTCCGGCGCCGGTGGAGCTTTGAGATAGGGCAACACCACCAACGTCGCGAGGATGGCGACCGCCATAATAATCATGGTCGAATCCCAGCCCAACGAGCGCTCCAGATATTCGGTGATCGGCGGGATCAAAACCTGCCCAGACGATCCGGCAGCAGTCGCAATCCCCAGAGCCATCGAACGTTTCTCTGGTGAGGCCGCACGTCCGACAATGGCTAGCACCACCCCAAAGCCGGTGCCTGCAACACCCAATCCGACCAAAACGCCCGTACTCATCACTTGCCCAAACGGCGTGCCCGAATTTGCGGCAATGACAAGGCCCACCGCATAGATGCAGGCTCCGAGGATGACCGCTTTCCGGTCGCCGTATTTCTCGGCAAACATCCCGAACAACGGTTGCCCGATTCCCCAAGCGAGATTCTGAATCGCAATCGCCATTGAGAAATCACTACGTGGCCAGTTGAACTCCTCGGCGATCGGGACTTGGAACACGCCGAACGACGCACGAATGCCAAATCCGACCAACAAGATAATGGAGGTCGCCATCAGAATCGGCGTCAGATTGTCTTTGGTACGAATGTCGGTCATGGCGGGCTCCTTGCCTCCATGACTTAGCGTAACGGAGTCCCAATCAACATCAAGATTTGTGGTCTCCGCTCACACGACCTGAAATCCAGATGTGCAGAACCGCGATCACCGCCAAGGCCGATGCGGTCCAGCCTAGCCAGCTAAGGTCGGAACGTGCGATCACGGCCCCGCCAATCGCCGATCCGACAGCAGCGCCGATATAGATGGCCGCCGCATTCAACGATAACAAGACCGGCGCGCTCGCAGGCGCGAGAGATACCAATCGCGCTTGCTGCCCCGCCAGAAAGGACCACCCGCACACCGACTGAGAAAAGATCATCACCAACAACAGCCAATCGGGAAACGGCAGCCAAGAGTATAGCGAGAGCCAAAAAACTTGGGTGCTCGATAGCAGCATCAAGGTGCGAACCGGACCGAACCGATCCGCCAATATCCCACCGATGACATTGCCCACGACCGCGCCAACACCGAACACAATCAGGGCCAGCGTAATGCCGTCTCGCCCCCAGCCCATCGTCTGCGTCAGAAGCGGCGCAAAATAGGTATAGACCACCCAGATCGCGCTCAGGAAACTCGCGGTGAACAATACCGCCAACATTTGCTGACCGTTCGCTAGAACCTGCCGCAAATCCCGCAGGGTCACCGGTTGAAACGAAAGACCCTTCGGAACCCGCGTCCAGATCAGCCAGATAAACGGCAGCGACAGCACGACAACAATCCAGAAAGCGACTCGCCAACCAAACGTGTAGGCGACAAAACTCCCGACTGGAACACCAATCACCTGCGCGAGGGTCATGCCGATAAATACCGTCGAGAGCGCTTTGGCCCGATGCTCCGGCGCACTAATCCCCGCTGCGACGGATGCGATGACCGGCGTGACGATCCCCGCACCTGCCGCCGCGATGATCCGCGCGCCAAATACCCAAGAGGCCGTCGGAGCCAGCGCCATAACGAGGTTCGCCAAGGCAAAAATCGCTAATCCCGTCGCGATCACGCGCCTGCGCCCAAACGTCCCCGTTGCCGACACCAACAGCGGCGACAACACCGCATAAGCCAACGCATAGGTTGTCATCACCCAGCCCGCTTGCGACGTGGTCATCGTCAAATTCTCGGCCAGCGGGTCGATCAGACCGACGACAACGAAGGCGCCCATCCCGATCACAAAGTTGGCAGCCGACAGGATGGGGATAACGAATGGGTCAGTTTTAGTGGTCATAAAGGCTCCCTACCGCCGACATAGCCTAATGCGATCAAAGGCGCTAAGGGTGCGTCGAATAAAAATGAACGTGAGATTGATGGACGGACCGTTAGCCAAATACCGAGCCCTGATCGCCGACGGGTCGCTCAATCCAGACCCTTTGCAACAGATCGTGCTTGAAAAGCTCCAGATCCTCTGGCTGAGGCTGAGCGAGCGGACCTACAAGCGCGACGCCCCCAAACCTCGGGGCTTCTTCGGCTTCGGCACCAAGGCGGCCAAAAAAGAACCACCCCTCCAAGGCCTCTACATCTGGGGCGGCGTGGGCCGGGGCAAAACGATGGCGATGGACCTATTTTTCGCCGCTGCGTCAACCGAACCGAAGCGACGAGTCCATTTTCACGGCTTCATGCAGGAAGTTCATGAAAAGCTGAAGAATGAGCGCGTTAAGGGTACTTCCGACCCTCTGCCCAAAGTGGCCCAACAAATCGCCGACAGCGCCAAGCTCCTGTGCTTCGACGAAATGCAGGTCACAGATGTCGCTGATGCGATGATCGTGGGCCGCTTGTTCGAAGGGATGCTGGAGCAAGGCGTCACCATCGTCGCGACCTCAAACCGCCCACCCGATGACCTCTATAAAAATGGCATCAACCGAGATGTCTTCGTTCCCTTCATCGAAATCATGAAGAACCAACTCGATGTTCTGCACCTCGACAGCGAGACGGATCACCGCTTGCTACGGATGGACCGAGGCGGCGTTTACATCACCAAGGACAGCCCGGATATTAATAACTTCGAGGGCGTCATGCGCCGCATGTTCCGCTCGCTTGTCGGACAAGGCGCGCCGGGACCACGCGACCTTGATGTCGGAGGCCGCACCGTCAAACTTGAACATGCGACCGACACGGCGATGCGCTCCGGCTTTGATGCGCTGTGCAAAACGGCGCTCGGCCCAGCGGATTATCTAAAAATTGCTGAGACTTTCGATACCGTAATGATCGAGGATGTTCCGGTGATGGGGCCAGAGCAACGCGATCAGGCCAAGCGGTTTGTCACACTCATTGATGCGCTCTACGATGCCAAAGTTCGGGTGCTCATTTCTGCGGCTGCGGAACCCGATCAGCTTTACCAAAGCGGCGATGGCTCGTTCGAGTTCGCGCGAACCGCCAGCCGCCTCACGGAAATGCGTTCAAGGAAGTATCTCGACGAAAGCAAAGCGAAACTGCGATACTAACGCCGAACAGGGATTCGAAAACGGAGAGCCAAATGGCGAGCAAAGAAGACATGGCCGGCGGCAAGTTCGTCCGCCTTTCCCCCAAAGAATGCGCGGATCTTGTCGCGGCGGGCGAAGCGGTTCTGATCGACATTCGTGAAATCCCGGAATTCGATGCCGAGCGAATCCCCGGCGCGATCCTCGCCCCGATGCAAGAGCTGGTTCCCGGTGCGCTGCCGGACCAAGCGGGCAAGCACATGATCCTACAGTGCCGCAGCGGAGGCCGAACCGCAAAACTGGCCGAAGCCCTAATGGCAATGGGCCAGTACACCGAGATGGCCCATATGGAAGGCGGTATTCTCGCTTGGAAAGAAGAAGGCCTACCCACCATTTGCCCGGACCCCAGCCGCGCCGTGACATGAGCGAGGCCGTCTCCCCGGCGATGCACGCCAATATCAGCGTCGCGCTGGACCAGATCGAATCGGAAGAGAACGCCTCGATCCTGCTGGCCGTCGAATCGGGCAGCCGCGCTTGGGGCTTTCACTCGCCAGACACCGACTACGATGTTCGCTTCATCTATGTCCGCCCGGTCGATTGGCATCTGAGCATCGCGCCGGGACGCGATGTTATCGAGCGCCCCATCGATGCCGAGCTTGATCTCAGCGGGTGGGACTTGCGCAAAACCTTGGGGCTGATCCTCAAATCCAATGCCGTTGTCTTGGAGTGGCTGCAGTCCCCAATTCGCTATCGCGATGACAGCGCGCTTCGCTCAGACCTTCTGGATTTTTGCCAGCGCGCCCTGCGTCCGCGGTCCTTGGGGTGGCACTATTTGCGGCTCGGCTCGCGGCAACGCGAGGGTCTGCTGTCGCCCGACGGAGCCATCAAACTAAAGCGTTATTTCTACACGCTTCGCCCAGCACTGGCTTTGCGGTGGCTACGGCTGAACGAAGACGGCTTGGTCCCCATGGATATTGGTCCACTGATGGATCAAACCGACCTGCCACCCGCGGTCCGAACGTGGATCGAAAACCTCATCGCCGTTAAACGTGAGACCGGCGAGATGGGCACGGCGGATGCAACCAATCCCGATGTCGAGGCTCTGCTCACCGAAGAATTCAACGCCGCAAAAACCTTTGTTGCCTCGGCCCCGAATGATCCGGAGCCAAACCTCTGGACCGAGGCCGACGCACTCCATCGCCGCTGGGTCCATCGCGTGACACCATGAGGATACTCGCTCGGATATGCGTTGCCATGCTGCTGGTTGTCGTCGTGGGCTTTGCCCTGTTGTACCTGCTGCCGCAACTCGGCCTTTGCTCGCGGGTTAGTTTGGAAGGGATCGCTTGCTCCGATCCCGTCTCAAACGTCTTGGCCGAGTTCGCAATGGTTATCGTGATCACCAGCCTGTTCACGGGCTTGCCCCCGCTCGTCGCATTGATCGGCGCGATCATCCTGGTGCATCGGTTGGTTCGAAAGCGGCAAAGGGCGAATGACGATCACCTCACTTGAACCGACCCGCCACCCGTGGTTTACCAACCGCAAAGCACGAAAGGCCAAGATCATGGAAAAATTCGACAAACTCGACGGTGTTGCTGCGCCGATGCATCAGATCAACGTCGATACCGATATGATCATCCCCAAACAGTACCTCAAAACGATCCAGCGGACCGGGCTTGGCGTCGCGCTGTTTTCTGAGATGCGCTATAAGGATGATGGGTCCGAGAACCCGGATTTCGTGCTGAACAAACCGGCCTATCGTGATGCTAAAATCTTGATTGCAGGCGATAATTTCGGCTGCGGCTCATCCCGCGAGCACGCGCCTTGGGCGATCCTCGATTTCGGCATCCGCTGTGTCATCGCGCCGAGTTTTGCCGACATTTTCTATAACAACTGCTTCAAGAACGGCATCCTGCCCATCGCGCTGCCCCAAGAGCAGGTCGATAAGCTGATGGAAGACGCCGAGCGCGGTGCAAACGCGACTCTCTCCATTGACCTTGAGTCGCAAACCATCAAAGGGCCAGACGGCGGCGAAATCGCTTTCGAAGTCGATGCCTTCAAAAAGCACTGCCTTCTCAATGGTCTCGATGACATCGGGCTGACGATGGAAAAAGAAACCTCCATCGACGAATTCGAAGCCAAGCGCAGCGCCGCAACCCCTTGGCTCGCCACGGCCTAACGGCAGGCATGACAATGCGCCTTCCGCCTGAATAAAGCGGAGGCCATTGTCCCAAAATATCGCTCAGACCTCGAAGGCCGCGTTCTCCAATCGCCGCACGAGGCACTGACATTCGTGCAACAAATC
>CAZXMX010000084.1:0-13656 GCA_964641645.1 uncultured Neomegalonema sp. | reverse complement strand
GCGCGTCACCCACCGCGAGGCTAATCAGTCCCATTCCTGTCGATGCTGTCGAAGAGAGTGGCGTTTGCACGCTTCCGTCGAGTTTAATCGCATCCAAGTATTGACCTGTTTCTGCAACGCGAAAGTGCCGGTCATAGAGGAGTATCGCATCAACCAATCGATCATGAGCGAACGCGCGTAGCTCTGTTTCGGAGTCGTTCGCAAAAGATAATCGCACGGCTGTCACGATCATCACGAAGGATAGAAAAAAGAGTCTGGCGAGACTTCCGATTTTAAACAAGACGAATTTCTCGCTCGAAAGAGGCAAAGAAAATCAGAGATCGCGACCCGGTTACTTGTGGAAGTTTTGCGGATCGTCTTCCCTGATTGGACAGCGTAAGAATAACTATTCCGGCTGCCTTCAATTGCAATGTTCAAGCGTGCAATTTGTTCCGTAGAATCCGAGTAGTGATGCAATCACACAGGATCGTGATTTACGTTGTGAATTCTGGAACATCAAAAATGTGATGTTGATCGGTCGTAAGAACAGAAACGCCGTTCATTGCGGTCATCGTTCAATCTTCGATCCGTTGTGCAAGGCTTACGGTAAAGATTCCCCATTTATCGATGCGCTGTTCGATCTTACGAAATCCGGCTTCGGCGACGAGTTGATCCATCTCTGCTTGGATGCGGCGGCGCATCACCCATGCTTCTCCGTCGCGGTGATTGGTCAATGCGCGTGCGATCAACTCTAGCTGCGGATGCCACGGCTGACCGGTGTAGATGAGGTAACCGCCAACTGGGACGGTTTTCGCCAACCCGCGAAGTGAACCGAAAACCATGTCATTGTCCGCAAACAGTTCGTAGAGGCCCGAGACAATCGCCAATGTCGGGCGAGGGTCGATCTTGGCGAGGTCTTCACCATCAAAGGCGTCGCCTTGCTCGAAGCGAGCAATGTCTTGGAGACCTTTGTCTTCGATCAAACGCTGGCCTGCCTCGACATTTCGAGGGCTATAGTCTCGCAGGAGAATACTGTCGGGACGTTCTGGTCTTTCGGTCAACGCTTCTAAGACATACCGACCATGACCCGCCGCGATGTCGACGATTCGGGATGGCATGTTTTCCCTCGCAAGGCGATCAAGTGCTGTTCCTATGATCTCTTCGGCGTGGAGTTTTCGTTGTCGAATGCCGCGCCACCCAATCGAGTTGAGATAGTTGCGGTCTATCAATCGACCGATTGGACCGAGACCTTGGGCTTTGTTGCGATAGACGTAATCAAGGGTGGAACCGGAATCGAAGCCCGTTTCGTGACCAAGGGAAAGTCCGTGCGATAACTTTCCGCCAAGCCTTAACGAAGCTCGACTGGCCGCCCAAAAAAGGCCGCGCGCGCTGAATCGCGGCAGTGGACTGGCGAGGGTTTCTGCCTCGTCGCGCGTATAGCTGTTGCGATGCGCTTCCAAGAAATTCTGACGGAAGGCGGGCGCATCAAAGCACTCGGTCATGAATCGAGTGATCTCGGCGAGCACGGGGGCGCGGTCCTTCTCTCCCAATGTGTCGTGGAAAAAGCCCTCCAAGACATGGCGTTCTTTCTTTGAAGAGCCAAGATTGGCAAAGAACGTATGCTGTGCTGTATCGCGAACCACTTTGTCGGCCCCAGAAATTAGTAGCTGGGTTGGAACCGTGATTGCTTTCGCGTCCGTGACGATCCGCTCTGCGGTGTTGTAAACATCGAGAAGCAAATTAGCGGATATCGGGCGCGTGATGAGGGGGTCCGTATCATAGGAATCTACGCGTTCACGGTCATGCGTGAGCATGCTCGCTTTGACATAGCTTTTGACCAAGAAATCGCCCCGGAGTTTTTTCCATAGGCCAAGGGCAGGTCGAGCCAGTGGGACGATCAAATTGATGTCAAAAGCAGGAGAGGCCAAGGTCATCGCACGAATACCCGGTGCGTAGTCATGCACCCACGCTGAGGCGACGACCGCTCCGACACTTTGGGCGATGATCGCCATATCTTTGAACTGGACGCCGTCTACGTCTCGAATGTGGCGTGCGAAGGTATCCGCATCGCGAACGAGCGTGGCGAAGTCCGGTGCTGATCCGGCTGGTCCGCCCGAACGCCCGTGCCCGCGTGCATCCCATGCATAAAAGTCGAAGTCATCCAGATCGCTTTCTGCAACGATATGGGTCATTCGCTCGCTATGTTCATGTCCACGGTGGAATAAGAGAATGGCACCCCGAGAGGTTTCGCCGGTTGCTCGCCAATGACGAAAAAACAATTCCGTTCCATCGTGGGCTTGGAAGGTTCGCTCACGGAGAAAGCGGAGATCTTTCTCAATGGGTTCAACTGATCGCGCGGTCATTGCTGTGCTCGCTTAATGCCTAGGGCGGGAAGATATGAGCAGTATACACAGAAATGAACATCGTTCAACAAATTATGAACGATGTTCAAAAATCTTACGAAAAACGGAATTCATCACCTCGCTCGTGCCGAAGTCGAGCGGCCGGTTGACGCTTGTAAATAATCGAAGGCGAGATCTCAATCGCCTTCGAGGGCGTCTCGGAGAGTTCTACGAAAAGACTTCTGCGATGGTGTCGACGCTGACGCCTTCCTTAATCTCGCGCAGGCGCGCGTAGATCAAGACAAAGCCGATCGAGAGAAGGGCGCTCCCGACAGACCCAATCACGGAGTAAACAATAATTCCGATGACGGGCGTCGTGTTGAACAACATGACGGAAAACAGTCCCAAGATGAGGTTCAGAACGAGAATGACCAGATAGAGAAGGATGAGTGTTCCGAGAACGGGCCAGCGGTAATTCTTCGTCAATTGCATGCTGCGGCCAAGGGAACCAAACCACTGCGACTCCAAGACTACAACAACGACAGCAACCGAGAACATTGCCGCGATGTAGAGACCGGGAATGATGAATAAGATTGCGCCTATCCCTGCGGCGATCCCCACCACGATGGAGACGAGGGTGATTGGTACGGCTCGAGTCAGTGCAATGGAGAAGTATTGTCCAAGACGCGCGGGTTTGCCGAGCTTCGCATCATACGCGGCGCAGACAATAAGCGCTGTTGCTAGGCCATAGATCACCATCGGTAGAACGAACATCATAAAGATGCCGATCGGATTGGTCATGGCGGTGAGCATCGCCGTTGGGTCGCCGCTACCGGTATATATTCCAGTTCCGAAGTAGGAGGTTGAAATGATGAAAGACAAGAGTGTTGGGATAAATGCAAGAATGAAGAAGATAAAGAACCGCTTGAACAACAACGAAAAACTCTCGCCGACGATTTGTCCAACGCCCAACGGTTCCGGCGCGCCAATCGATTGGTCTGTCATATAAAGCCCCTCTCAGGATTACGAACTACAAAAGCAGATTTTAACATCGATATTGTCTCGTTAAAACAAAGATTTGTCCATCCACTACTCTTCCTGTTCGTGGTGAAATTTGTCTTTTCGAGCATCCCCAAACAGTTTTTTCTGTTCTAAGTGGGCGCGCTGAGCGCGATAGAAGGCTTTGAGAAACGCTTCTTCTTCTTTCGCTTCGACTGGGAAGGAATAATCGATTTTCTGTCGGATGCGTTTACCAACCGACGTGAATTCTTGCTTTTTCTGTATGGGACCAACGGACCCGGTTTGAGCCGTGCTGCGCTGCAAGAGGTCTGCTAAAACTTGCAGTTCATACGCGCCGTAGTGATCCAACTGATTGGAGAAGAACTCGTACTGCCCTTCTTGTACCGCTGGCTTCTCGGCTGCAAGATCCGGGTAGAGAAGCGCGATGGGGTTCTGGATAACGTACGTGTTCGCAATAATGTCGCCGAGCCTCTGGTTTCGCTTGTTCAACACCGGAACGAGGATCAATCCACCAATCCAAATCAAGGCAACCAAGCCTTCGAAAAAACTCTCCGGCTTAGCCAGCAAGACGGTTCCCGGTGCGAAAACTTCCATTTCACGCATCAGATTGCGGGATATGATCTGATGGGCATCTAGGCTGCGTCCGGTCCCCGAAACGACTCGAATGCGGCAAATACGTTTTCCGATTGTACGCCCGTTCCAAATGAGTTCAGACGCCGCGTAGTAGGGAACTCGGATGAGAAAAAAGAGAATGGCTCCAACCGATACGATGGCCAGAGGATCGACCAAGTCGCTCGTGAACAGGAAAACCATGAGAGCGATCAGACCGATGACGGTAATGATGATGTCAATAATTTGCGCACCCAGTCTTGAACCGAGTAAGGCAATCTCAAATCGCAGCGGGACACCCTCTGGGGGCAGGATTTCCTGAATCTTGCCCACTGGTGCTTGCGAACCTGGCGTGCGTTTTGTCTTTTCCTTTTTTTTCCGCTTCCATTTCATCGCTGCGGCTCCGAAGCGCGACCGGTGCGCCAGAAGTAAAGGAACCACAGGAGGCCAATACCCCAACCGATGAAAATCCGAAGATCTCTATCGACAATCAACTGACGACCGAAGCCCTCAAGGACTGCGGCTGCCACGAGCATCAGGGCGGCCATGATGGCAAGCTTCGCGGCATCTCGACCTTCTTGTCGCAAGGCTGCGCGGCGCGTTAGCTGTCCGGGGAACAGAACCGCGAGGCCAAGGCGAAAGCCACCTGCTGTCGCGATGATAATCGCCGCCAGTTCCGTCACGCCGTGGATGGACAACCAGCCAAATATATCCATGCCGATCCCTCGGTCCACGTGCAGCGCGAAGAACGCCCCCAGCACCAAGCCCTGATAGGCGGAAAGAAAGAAGCTGGGCACACAAGCTGCAATTCCCAACGCGAACGCAAAAATGGCGATCCGTGTATTGTGTGAGAATAAGAAACTCGCGAAGGCACCAAGCGAACCCAGTCCTTCGTCGCCCGAACCGTAAATCACCTCCAGCAATTCCTCTCGGCTACTCGAAATTCCGCGACCTCCTTGGAGGCCGCCCGGCACAAAGGTGTTGTACCAGAGCGGATCATCGAAAAAGAGGAAGTACCCAACCAAGGCACCGATCATCAACGAGACGAAAGACAGTAAGATCGCCGGAACGGAGCGACGCATCGCAGCAGGTCCACTTTGGGTGAGAAAGCGTTTGAACGTTCCTCGTACCGATTCTTGTGGGGAATAAACCGCGAGATAGGCTCGGCTGCACAGCGCCTCAAGATACTCTTGTAACGCCTTGTCCAATGAGATTTCGCGCGCTACCGAAAGGGAAGTCACCGATTGGCGATACAGTTGAGAGAGATCGCGAGCATCTTCGAAGTTGAGTGATCGAAGTCCGCCTCGTTCTGTTTGATCGACAATTCGATCAAGCCGCTCCCAATCAGCTTCGCGTTCCTGTCGAAAGCGGGCGGAGCGAATTACGCTAGCATCGTCGCTCATATCATCTCCCGCGCTTTGATTTGAAGGTATGTCGAGATCAAACTGGCCGTCATCTTCTTTGGATCCGCCTCGACACAAAGCACGCCAAGGCGACGCAAGCGGTCAAGGACCACACGGCGTTCTTGTAAGAATTGCTCGGCTGAAACCGAACGCGCGACATCCGTTAGGCTGTTTGGCGCGGACTGAATCAACTCAACCAATTCAGGATCGCCTAGGGTGGCGAACACGATCAAATGGCGTTTGTTCAAGACCGATACATTTTCCAGCAGGAGCTCAGCCGTTGTTGTGTCGACAAAATCTGAGAAAATCACGATCAAGCTACGGCGTTTGAGGCGCGCCTGAAGAAAGGCAGCTGCAAGCGTGTGATTGGTTTCGACAGATCGATAGTCGAGCTCTCCGGCGCGCGTGCGCAAGCGTGCAAACGCGGTACGCCCGCCTTCTGGGGGTAGATAGAAACGCGGTTTGACATCGAACGCGAACATTCCAATCTGATCGCCGCCTTGAACAGCGGCCCACGCGACCGCGAGCGCCGCGTTGATCTGGTGATCAATCTTTGGCAGTCCGGCGATCTCCTCCCGCATCAGGTAACCGTTGTCGAGCGCGAGGATGATGTGGTGATTCCGCTCGGCACGCATTTCCTTGGCGACAAGGCTTCGGTGACTGGCGGACCGTTTCCAATCGATTGAGCGGACGTCCATCCCCGTTGTGAAGTCGCGTAGTTGATGGAAGTCGCTGCCTTCTCCCTGCATCGCGTTTTCTTTGATGCCGAAGAGGTTCGAGCGGATCAAGACGTCGATCTGGCCTGAGTTGATGGGACGGATGTTGGGGATGATTACAAGCTTCTGGTCGATCACCAGAGAAGGGATGAACTCGACAAGGCCAAACCGTCCCGGCCAAAACAACCACAGTCGGTCGAAGTTCCAAGCGCCGCGTCGTTTTCCCCAGAGGGAAAACCGGACTTCGCTTCCGTTATTGACCGGCGCAAAGGCCATCGTGTCGGGACCATCGAGGCCCTCCGGATAGCGGAGGCGACACTCTAGTCCCGGCGGAGCGGAGCCGCTTGAATCGGCGACAAAGAAACTGACCGGGATATCTTCCCCGGAAAATGCTTCGCGCGGCATCTCGATATTCAGTGAGAGTTTACCGCGCGGTCGGCTTGAAATGATGTCGGCTAAGACCGCGAAGGCCAGCAAGCCCCACACAGCAAGCGTCACACCGATCGATGCGCGCCCCAGCACAACGACGAGAACCGAGATTAAAAATGCGACGAACGCAATCTTCAGTAAGAGTGGCGAAGGCCGCATTACCGCGGGGCCTCCACGCGGTTGAGGATGTTTTCAAGGATGCTGTCGGCTGAACGGCCTTCAATCTCTGCGCTTGGACCGATCACGATCCGATGGCGCATTGAAGGGGGGTATAGGAGTTTGACATCATCCGGGATGGCGTAATCGCGGCCATCCAAGGCCGCATGTGCTCGCACGGCTCCGCACAGAGCATCGGCTGCGCGAGTCGATGCACCGTTGGAAATATCCGGATCGTTTCGTGTGGCGCGAACCAGATCCAGTACGTATTTCAGCAAGGTATCATCGAGCCGAATGCCGTCGACCAGCGCACAACCAGCGTCAATCTGCTCGCGCGTGATTACTGACGAAACCATCGCTTTGCGAGCCGCATGATTGAGAGCTTGTCCCGCATGGCGGCGCAAGATTTCGAGTTCTGTTTCTTCTTCTGGAAAGTCCACATCAATCTTAAACAGAAAGCGGTCGAGTTGCGCTTCTGGCAAGGGGTATGTGCCTTGCTGCTCGATCGGGTTCTGGGTCGCGATCACCATGAAGCAAGGACTCAGAGCATTGTCCTTGCCGTCCAGCGTCACTGTGCGTTCTTGCATGGCTTGCAGCAAAGCTGCTTGTGTCTTTGGCGGTGCCCGGTTGATTTCGTCGGCGAGCAAAATCTCCGTAAAGATCGGCCCTTTCGTCAGGCGAAATTCGTTGGTCTGGAAATCGAAGATGCTGGTTCCCAGCACATCGCCCGGCATCAAATCTGGCGTGAACTGAACCCGTCCGAAGTCGAGGCGCAGCGCAGCAGCCAGACTTTGCGCCAGCAAGGTCTTCGCGGTTCCCGGCGGCCCTTCCATCAAGCAGTGACCACGGGCGAAGAGACCCACGAGCAACTGATCGACGGCTTCTTTTTGGCCGAGGACGGCAACGCCAATTTCGGCACGAATGTTTTCAGCTAGCGTGCCGAGTTCTTCCAAATTCATCCATTGTCCTTTCGATCAGATCGTCGAGGTGACCTGCGTCGCGTAGCAGCATGTCAGGTGATGCCGTCGAAGTGCGAGTGGTCTCAATTAAGTGCGAAAACTGGTTGGCCAGATCAGGCGAGCGTCGCGAGACCGCAGCAATCAATCGATCATGGCCTTCCGCGCCTCGAACTCTTTGCGGGCCAAGAATTTCATCAGCCAAAGTGTCGAGACGCCCGTTCATGTAGGTTTGAACGAGCGCGTCATCTCTGCCGGTCAGGCGCAACAACCGCGCTTTGGTATCGATTGAAACCATCCGAGAGGCGCGTAGACCGTTCTCTTCGTCGGAGCGCGCATCTGCCGCGCCGTATCGTCGCCAAGCACGCCAAAACACCAACGCGCCGAGGAAAGCGAAACTCCACCAGATTACCGAGAATGGGTATTCGAAAAAGCGGGATAGATCGGACCAGCTCCGCTGCGGGAAATCTGGAGCGCCAGCACGCCGGGTCCAAGTCGCGGTGGAAACATCGACGACAACCTCGCCGTCACTCTTGGTGAGAGGAGGTAACCAGTTCAGCGCCGCTTGGGCATTTTGTCCTTGTGTTAGTCCATGATTGTTCAACAAATCGGGATCGGCCAGAACCCAAAAAGATGTTTCATCAAATTCGCACTGGCCGAGTATCAGTTCGGATGACGTGCCAATCAGGGGGGTGCAGGACGAATCTTTCAGTGTTTGAGGATAGTGGAGTGTGAATTTTTGGCCGGAGGAACTTGAGCCGATATACTCAGGGTTTTCGTTGTCGCGCACAAGCGTCCCGATATCGCCTTTGATTTGATCGACAAGCGTATCCGCACTTTCGTCAGAGATTAGAAGTTTCGGATGCAGTGCGCTTGCGCTGCGAACGCCTGCGCGCCACTTCGGCATAATCAGCAACGTCGGTAGGCGTTCGATTTTGCGTCGGACGACATAGCGCCTGATATCTCGATCCGTTTCAGCCATGGCAGCCAAGTCGTCGTTCGTTTCGCCCTGCGTTCGGTTGAGATTGACGTCATGCAGCGGGAGGATGCGGAGGGCCACGGTCTCAGTATCAAGCACAGCGCGACCGTAAAACGTTCTGGATCGAATCTCGTTCTCGGCGAGCCACGCTGGTAAGCCGTCGAAACCTGTCGCAGATCGGTTGATTGTGACGGAGCGCGAGAACTGTGCGAGGAAAAAAAGCCCGATCAGCAGCGCAATCGCTCCACCGATCATCAGAATATTGAGGGAGTTGTTTGAGTTTCCGTCACCGGATGTGAGTGTCGTTGTATTCATCGGGCCACCACTCCTCCGCGCATAATGCTGCGCGCGCGAGTTAAGCAGTCTTCGAAGATCGTGTCGTTGACTTCGCGACCACCGAACCAGGCGAGTTCAGCTTCACGATTGATATGGCGAAGGTCGGTCATGTGAGCCACCGTGCGGGGCAGGGCTCTGAGAGATTCTCGCGCCGTCCAACTTTTGCCGGGTCGGATGCCTGATTGTTCGGATGCATTGGCCAATAAGCGTCCGGAGAGGAGGTGTAGCGCCTTTTGTCTGTCGGCCATTCCTTCAATTCCAGCCAGAAACGCAACGTCGGATTTTGGCAAGTCATTGTGATCCGGGTTATCTCTACGGTCGCCTCCGCGCCGAGTATCCGGCCGCGATCCATCCTCCGGTCGGCTGCTGAATGAAATGAGTCCGCCCGCACTGTTCTGGTAAACAAGGATTCCAAGCCCAGCCAGTATGACGGCAGAAATCCAAAACCAACCGGACACCCCTGGCGTGGTAAGGTCGGCGCCGTCCGCTTCTGGTTTCTTTTTGGTCTTCGTGCGATCTAGGTCGAGATCATCCGTGGGCAGGAGATAATCAATCTCAGCCTGAAGGCCTTTTTTCTTGGCGACTTCGATGTACCGTTCAGCGCAATCATCACAATCAGTCTGCGCCCTTGCCGGGACATCAGCCAGAACGCTCATCGTGATGAGGAATAAAGCACTGCAAAGACACAATAATCGCACAGTATCAACCTACGCCAACCATGAAAGCTAGCTTAGCTGCACAAAGAGAGAATTGCTATCCCAGATAGCGGTCAATCGGTTAAGCGCGAGGCGTCTTGGTTGACGACGCTATGCTTTTTTACCGACGCGATCCGCGAGCGCTTTTACCAATTCGCCCATTTCAGGCTGTGACAGCATTTTTCGTGCTCGCTTGACGCTGACGAGTTTGCGTTTGCGCTGACGCTTTTCGGGAAATTTCTTGTGGAATTTTTCGATCTTTAGCGGGTAGAGGGCGACGTCGACATTCCACGCGTCTTGACCCCGTACTTTCAAGGACAGATAGCGGCCCAAAGGTTTGCGGTCGATCGAACCGGAGACGCCTGTTTCTTCGTAGGCCTCTTGTGCGGCTGCCTTCCATTCTTTGGCTTTGCCCAATGACCCTTTTGGAAAAACCCAACGCCCTGTGCGCCGCGACGTCACGATCATGATCTTCAGCTTGCCGTTCTCGTAACGGTAAGGGATCGCTGCTGCTTGAGGTTGGACTCGATCCGAGGTCGGTTCGGTCGGTGCATCCTTGTCAATGCGTGCCTGATTTGCTTCTTTCATTCGCATCGTACATTTTCGACGATCACACCACACGTGGCGCCCGCAGAAACCTTTGTCGAGAGGGTGGAACTGACTGCTCGTTTTTTCTCAACGGTACAAATGGTTTATGAAAATTGCAAGAGGAACGGGTAAAAGAGTAAGCGTTGCATCTGACCCCCATGAATAGGGGTTCTCGCCGGCACTCAGGGCCATTAAACGTCGCCCGAAAAGGGATCAGGCGTCATGACATCTCAAAAACCAGGTGACCTCGTAAAAGATCAGAAAACGGGCGGCATCTTCCAAGTCTATGGCTTCTCTATCGCTGTGAGGAAAGACGGGCGTCGAATGTGGTCCAGAAAGTTCAAACAACATGTGTCTGAGCGTATCTTGTCGGGTGCTCTGACAGAAAACGAAGTTCAGAAGACTTGCGACGTTTCACGCAAAACAACTGACAAATGGCGCAGAGAACTGCAGGCCAACAGCGCGCGAAAGAGAAAAATACAAACGCAAAAGTTTGTTGAGGTGGAACTCGAGCCTGAACCGAACGCCGACCAAAATGGCGTGAATTTGATAGCGCTAAACTGGCGAGGAGTTGAACTTGCATTACACGCGGACTATCCGGTGGGAAGGCTGGTAGAGCTTGTTCGACAACTCGGATCGCCGCAATGATCTCGCTATCCAACAACCTCAAAATCTATCTCGCAGCGGAGCCTGTCGACTTTCGCAAGGGCATGGACGGACTCGCTTCCATTGTTATGAACGAATGGGATCTTGATCCGTTCAGCGGTGCAATTTTCATCTTTCGATCAAAGCGTTCCGACAGGATGAAAATTATCGTGTGGGACGGGACGGGATTGGTCATGACTTATAAGAGGATCGAAGGCAGTGGCTTTGTTTGGCCGCGCATGTCCAACGGTATGATCACGATCAATCGATCTCAATTCGAAGCTTTATTCGAAGGATTAGATTGGCAACGAGTCGTGCCTCGGCACACCCGAAAGCCCGTTGCAGTCTAGCTAGGCAAGTCGCGCGCTGTAGCAGTTCATACGATCCAAAGACGATTGGCACCTTCATCTCTGTGGTGAAGTCTTGCGGGCTCGGCGCGTGGGGCCATTGAGGTTTGCACGCCCCAACGGCCACCCGCAGTTTAAGCTGACATCCGCGCCAGAATTTTGTCGATTGTGTCCGACTTCTTGTCACTCACAGACGCCTCAATCCCCATATCAATCGCCATTTCGACAAGGTCGGCTTCGGACATTTTGTTGAGTGTTGATCGCGAGATCTTGGCCCTGGCAGGTCCACCTGTTTCCCACATCTTGCCCGGTTTTCTTTTCTGGTCGTGCAAATCACCGCCCGAGACCCGGTCCCAGAACCGGCCCCCAACATATTGCTCGGCATCGTAGGTTTTTACTAGAAAATCGCCGAGCGGCTTGGTGCTGGCCTTGTTTTCCATTTTGAAGGTCCAAAGTCCGAAACTTCCGTTTTTCTTTTCGGCAAAAACGCTTTTGATGAACCCGTGCGGAATGGGGATATCAATGCCATGCTTGGCTTTGCGATCGCCAATCGTGTTGATTTTCTTGCCGAAATCGAAATAGGGCGCGGTGAGCACATAGGTTTCCATAGTGTTGGGTTGTGCATCCAACTCGCGGACCGCTTCTTCCAGTTTGCGCCAGATTTTCCGGTTAAAGTTCGGCGCTTGCGGCGACATGTTCGACAGCAGGAAGGTTTCACTGTTCTGAAGCGCCGTTTCACTTAAGTTCGCGCTTGGTGCGAGGTGACCGCGGTCAAACCCACTGCCCTTGTAAGCCCCCAAACTTGCGCGGAAACGCCATGGAATGCGCTGGTCGGCCCGGAAGTTGTCAAGGCGATCACCGCGTTCGTAATCAACGTCCAACAGCCGCTCGAGCGGATTGATGATCTCAAGAACCCATTTCGCTTGCCGGAAATACCACGAATATCCGATGGTAAAATGTCGTCCCGTCAGGATTTGGTCGCAGACCGGAGCGCCGTATCTAAGCTCACGCTGCATTTGAAATGGATCGTTCATCTGTGTCTCTCCCCTAAAGCCAATCTTGTTCAATCGCGTCATTCAAGTGGCTTTAGGTTAAGAGGTGACCGGGGCAGCGTTCAACTGAAACGTGAGCTTTTGGACAGCCGCCCGCCAAACCGCTTGCGGGGAACCCGCGTCTACGCGCAGATCATCGCCTTCTCGTCGTCGCTCCAGTTCCGACGTCTCCGATACTTCTTCCGCACACCCGGCCTCGATAGTGTCCATTATCTCGCTGATGGACACTATCTCTCACAATCTATCCGTAGCAGAGCGGGTTCCCCGGGCGCTTACTCTCTTTCTGCAAAGCCTTCTGATTGGCCATCTCCGATCGTCCCATGCCACCAAACTGTTTGCGCCAAGTGTAATAGGTCGCGTCGCTAACACCAGCCGTTCGGCACGCCGTCGCCACATCCTGTCTCGATCTGTTGGCATGCTTTTGATGGCTTCCACGAGCGCTGGCGCAATCGGAATGCCAAGATAGGCTTTGGTCTTTTCCTGACACACTTTGATGTAGCCGTCTTCAATGTCTTTCCAACCCATGCGGATGTGATCGGTGAGTCAAAACTAGATGAGGCCGTCGTACTCATCTTTCCCGTCGTCAGGACGATATGCGCTACCGCACCCATCTTTGCCAGGATCGTGAATAACAAGAGTTCCGGTTTGATCGTCCCACCAAGCGCTGCGGTCTTTGTCTAGGCCTTCCTTGTGAGGTTTTAACACAGACAACTTCGACTTCTTGTCCTTCGAGGCTTTCGCCCGCTTCAACATGATATCTTCGATGAAGGTGGCCAGCTCATCCTTGTTCTTCAGCGTGAAAGGCATCTTTTTGCCTTTTATCGGCGTGGGCTGGACGAACTCGTCCTCATGTTTCTCCCATGATTTTTCAGCGATTTGGTTCGCGATTTCGCCAGCGACCTCCTCCATAAATTCTGCGTGGAGGCAGGCTTCGTCGTCGGCATGGGCCGGCAGCACTGCTGAACCAATCAACGTAGCGACACCCATCAGAAGCACGGTCCGTTTCATCGTCATTCTCTCCATAAAGCTTGATCGTTGCCGAATGAGAGCAATCGCTTGCGACACAACTGTGACTAGAGATAGACCAGAGGCAATCGTCCATTCATAAACGAGTTCGCGGTGGCACTCCCGCACCCGCTCGCTCGAACCAATGTCGTCGAGATGATCGCAGAGGTTTTGAGAACGGTATTTCCAGTTCGCCGATTTTAAATAGGCAACGGAAGCCTCTTCGGCGGGGCGTCAGGCCGTTGAGATAGCACTGCAAACGGAGTTTGCGTAAGTGCGCACTCACCCGCCTCGTCTGCATCTTGCCGACAGGCGGAACGTCAGAGAATATTTGACACTCAATCTCGATGTATATAGGCGTCAAAAGGCGTTTTATGCAAACAATCTACGAATATTCAT
>CAZXMX010000083.1:5118-13753 GCA_964641645.1 uncultured Neomegalonema sp. | reverse complement strand
GGTGATTCGCCTATCGTCTGCTTCGTAGCCCGGTGAGATTGTCTCGCAAGGCACCAACACCGCTGAAGCAAACCAAAATAAGCCTATCGAGCAATCGGGGCTTCAGCACAGGTAATTAAGAGGAGCAGGTTCATGTCAAAATTGGCATGGGAGCGCGCGGCTGGTACAGCCGCTAAACTCGCCACAGTTTCAGTCATCGCAGCACTCGCAGCGACCACCGCAGTTGCCGCTGAGTCCGCACATCAGATCAAGAAGCCGGGCGCAAAAGTTCCCGCTTCTTATGGCCAATCGGTCACGCAACCAGCGTGGGGTCAGCAACCTCAGTTCGGTGCGCCTGTTTACGGCCAGCCACAATTTGGCGCGCCGGTCTACGGTCAGCCTCAATTTGGTGCCCCTGCATACGGACAGCCCCACTTCGGTGCGCCTGCCGCCTACGGTGCTCCTCAATTCCCGCGTCAAGCGATTGCCCCAGCTTCTGCGGTAACGCCGAACGCACCAAAACTGCACGCTGGCAAAGCGCCAACGCAAGCAAAAGTCCCTCACGGGCAACATCTTGCGGCTGGCCAAGCTCCGGCGCATCCACAATTTGGTCAGCGCCTGCCAATCTTCGCGAACACGCAAGCGAACGGCATTACCTACGGCCCACCAAGCTACACCCCGCCAAAAGACTTCGATCCAAAGATGGCATCGTCTTCGCCTTTCCCATCGGAATGGAGCCGTCGCGGCTGGGGTCAGCATCAGCAACGTCAACCACGTCCTAACTTTGCTGGCGCCCCTGTTTACGGCAACGGCTGGGGACAGCGCATCCTGCCTGCTTCGGCATCGCAATACGCTCCTGCAGAGCCTACTTACGCACCTGCAGAGCCGCTGCGTCCAAACTACAAGGCTGCAACCGCACCTTACGCGCCGGCTGCACCAGAAAAATACGAGTCGATCAAGGTCGCACCTGCAAGCGCTGTAGAGAAAACACCGGGCAAAGCACTGCCTTCTCCAGCTTCAACGTCGACCTACAGCTATCAAGCGCCAACCACGTCGCTTTCAAGCCATATTGGTCACTCGACGAACATCAGCAGCACGACCTACAAGTCGAATGCGGCGGCCAGTACATCGGCTAATCCCTATGAAGTTGTGATCGGCCAGTCCGGTAAGACAACCTCATCGGCGGTCAGCGCGTATCAGCCAACCAGCACGTACCAAGCGGCTCCTGCGTACCAAACGGCGACGGCGCCAGCTTATAAAACGGCTAGCGTGCCTGCTTATCAGCCTGCTGCGACCCCTTCCTACCAGACCACGACCGCACCTGCTTACCAATCTGCAGCGGTTCCAACCTATCAAGCAGCGCCATCTTACCAAGCAGCTCCGGTTCACCAGTCGGCAACGACCTACGAAGCAGCTCCAATCCAACAGTCGGCAACGACTTACGAAGCAGCACCGGCTTATCAGGCGGCAACGCCGACCTATCAGCCAGCGCCTGCTTATCAGTCGCAAACGACCAGTTTCGAAGCTGCACCAACAACCACGTACGAAGCGGCCCCTGCGTATCAGCAGCAGTCGACGACCTACGAAGCAGCGCCTGCTTACCAGTCGCAAACGACCACTTTCGAAGCAGCGCCTGCTTACCAGTCGCAAACGACCACCTACGAGGCAGCGCCTGCGTATCAGTCCCAAGCGACCACCTACGAAGCAGCTCCTTCTTATCAGTCGCAAACGACGAGCTACCAAGAGGCTCCAGCTTACGAAGCAACATCCTCTGCTTCTTCGTATGAAATGACCACCGACGCGGCTCCGATCTACTCGGCAGGCACGTCCTACACCTCGCAAGGGTATGAGACTGTGGCTTCGACATCGGCTCCGGCTTATGACGCAGCGACGCCTTCCTACCAGTCGACCGACTACAGCTCTGCTTACGGAACGTCCTCTTCGTCGTTCTCCAGTGGCAGCAACCACTTCGTTCAGGTCGGTGCATTCCGCAACCCAGCCCGCGCAGAGCGTCTCGTACGCAAGCTGCAAGGTGCCGGTGAGCAGCCGATCATCACGCAAGCAACCGTTCGTGGAAAGCTCTTCCACCGCGTGCGCGTCCCTGCGATCGACAAGCGTGACGCTTCCAGCGTTCGCAGCCGCATCCGCGGTCTCGGTTACTACGAAGCCCGCACCGTTCGCGGCTAAGGCTTCGGGAACGAAAGAATAAACGACCGAAGCGGACGGCCTTCTCCCAGCTTTACCGCTTCCAACTCAAACGCCGCATCATCCGATGCGGCGTTTTTCGTTTGTCGCGGACAGTTTCTGCTCTCTACGCCCCAGTCTGAGTTGCAAACTCTTTGCCCTACGAGACCATCTTGCGTATCAATCGTCTCAATTCCGTCGCGAAGCGCTGCGACACCCGGCTGGAAGTTCTAGAGGACCGATAACGATGATCCGTACCGCCCTTCTCGCCCTGTTCGCAGCGGCCCTAACGTTTATTCCAGCCCGCGCACAACAAATTGATACCGCAGCGACCAGCGCGATCTTGCTAGATATGTCTTCTGGTGCGGTGCTGATGAGCAAAGAGCCGGATAAACGCATTCCACCGGCATCGATGTCAAAACTGATGACCGTATACATGGTGTTCGAAGCGCTCGCCGAAGGCCGCCTGACCCTAGAGGATGAATTTGTCGTCAGCGAAAAAGCATGGCGCATGGGCGGTTCAAAAATGTTCGTAGAGGTGAATAAACGCATTTCTATCGAGAATCTTTTGCAAGGCATCATCGTGCAATCAGGGAACGACGCTTGCGTCGTGATCGCCGAAGGTATGGCGGGCACCGAGGAAGCATTCGCCCGTAAAATGACCGAGAAAGCCCGCGAGTTGGGCTTGAAACACTCCACATTCGAGAACGCGACTGGTCTACCCGGTAACAATCACCTAATGAGTGTCGGCGACCTCGCCAAGCTCGCAACGATCATCATCGAAAAATTCCCTCAGTATTACGGCATCTACAATCAACGCGCCTTTACATGGGAAGGTATCGAACAACGCAACCGCAACCCTCTGCTACGCACCAACATGGGGGCGGACGGGCTCAAAACCGGATACACGCAAGAAGCTGGCTATTGCATCGTCGGATCAGCCGTTCAAGATGAAAGGCGTCTCGTTCTGGTCGTCGCCGGTCTCCCTTCAGCGCAGACCAGAGCGGTTGAAGCCGAACGCATCCTGAAATGGGGCTTTCGAGAATTTGAAACCACGAAACTCCTCGAAGCCGGCGCCGAGGTAGGTCGAGCCGATGTCTGGGTTGGCGCCGAGGCTAAAGTACCCCTAGTCGTCGATAAGCCCATCGTTGTGACCACCGCCTTCGGACGGGGAGCAGAAACGTCGGCGAGCATCAAATATGATGGCCCCATCCCTGCTCCGATCACCAAAGGTGACCGCATCGCAACCTTGGTTGTCACCGCACCAGATGTCGAGCCGATCGAGGTGCCGTTGTTAGCCGGTGCAGATGTTGCAAAAGGCGGTTTCGGGAAAAAACTGATGAGTGCAGCAGGGCAATGGTTCGAAAAAGGCCTTGATGCTGCACTGGGCAACAAGCCCGCGACCGAATGAGTTTCATCACCATCGAGGGCGGTGAAGGAACCGGCAAGTCAACTTTGATTAGTGGGTTGGCCGAAGCTCTCAGCACGCAAGGCATCGAAGTAATCCAAACGCGCGAGCCGGGTGGCTCCGCCGGGGCTGAAGACATTCGGGCTTTGCTCGTATCCGGTGACGCCGAGCGTTGGGATGCAATGACCGAGTTACTGCTCGTCAATGCAGCCCGCCGCGATCACGTCGAACGGGTCATACGCCCTGCTCTTGCTCAGGGCGCTACCGTTCTTTGTGACCGCTACATCGACTCGACCCGTGCCTATCAAGGGATGCGCGGAGCGCCGCGCTCCCTCATCAACAGCATTCATGAGCAGGCCATTGGCGTCGACCCAAGTATTACGTTGATTCTAGACGCCCCCCCGGAACAAGGACTCGCTCGTGCCGCCGAGCGGGGCGGCGACGCCCGATTTGAATCGATGGGGCTAGCCTATCACACGAAATTGCGTGAAGCCTTCGTTGGAATCGCCGAGGCCGAACCGGAACGTTGTTCGATCATCGACAGTACACAATCAAAAGAAGCGGTCCTCGCATCTGCGCTGGCAATCCTCAACCGATGACAGAGCCGCATACGACCTCTCGTCTTCACGGGCACCCTAGTTCCCAGCAAACCTTTTTGGATGCGCTCACATCTGGACGGATGCCACACGCATGGCTCTTGGCCGGGCCAATCGGCATTGGCAAAGCAACTTTCGCGCATCTCGCCGCCCGTGCCATTCTCAGCGGAGAACCAACGCTAAAACACGACCCATCCGTTCCCGCTCATCACCGCATCGCGGAAGGAAATGAAACGGCGCTCACAATCCTCCGGCGCAGTTTGAATGAGAAGACCGGAAAACTACGCAGCAATATTTCGGTTGAAGAAGTCCGCGCGTTGAAGCGTGGTCTGACCTTCGCCGCAACTGAAAGCAGTTGGCGTGTCATCATAGTTGATCCGGCGGAAGACATGAACCCTTCCGCGGCCAATGCGCTTTTGAAAGTGTTGGAAGAACCGCCCGAACGGGTCGTCTTTTTCCTTATCAGTCACACGCCGCGCCGCCTCATGCCGACCATTCTATCCCGTTGTCGCAGGCTCGATTTCAGCCCACTCGATGAACGTGATCTAGCCACCGCCTACGAAGACGCCGCCGGAGAACCCGCACCCGAAGCCATCCTTGCGGCGGCGCGCGGTTCGGTCGGCGCAGCGCTCTCGCTAACAGCCGACGGTGGGACGGCCTTGCAAGAAGCGATTGCTGCTGTGTTGGCGCCTCTGCCGGACAGGGTCGATCGAGTCGCCTTGCACGCGTTGGCAGACACGGCCGCCGCCGCCGGCAAAGACGACGCATTTCGGACAGTGACCAAGCTGATTACGGACCTTGCGGCACGCATGGCAACTTGTGCTGCCGGAACGGATGCCCTCCCAGCGGGATACGAACGGTTAGCCCCCATCGCGACCAAAAATTCTGCCTCGATTTGGGCGAACACAACCGAAGAAATCGTATCAGTGACGGAACGAACCCTCGCGCTGAACCTTGACCGCCGCCAAGCCTTGCTGGATATGGTCGCAAGGATTGAAAAGGTGGCAAAGGGGGCCGCGTCTCATGTTGGTCGATAGCCATTGTCACCTAGATTTTCCTGATTTCGAGGAAACCCGCGACGACGTCGTGGCGCGTGCTGTGGCGAATGGTGTTACGCGCATGGTCACGATCTGTACGCGCCCGTCTCAGGAACCAACCATTCGAGCCATCGCCGAGGCTTATGAACCAGTGTATTACGCTGCCGGGGCGCATCCGTTGAACGTCGGCGAAGAGGCTGTCACCACGGTCGATGCCTTGATTGCGATGACACAGCACCCGAAGATGGTTGGAATTGGTGAAACGGGCCTAGACTTTCATTATGACAAGTGGCCCCCTGAACTACAAAAAGAGAGCTTTCGTCTGCATATCGACGCGGCGCGTGAAACCCAACTCCCACTCATAATCCACTCTCGCAACGCCGATGCAGACATGGCTGCGATGCTCCGCGAGGGATATGAGAACGGAGCCTACCCTTGTGTGATGCATTGCTTTTCATCAGGACGAGCGTTGGCGGAAGCTGCTCTCGATATGGGCTTTTACCTGTCGATGTCAGGGGTCGTCACTTTTAAGAACGCGCAAGAACTTCGCGATATTTTCAAGGATGCACCGCTCGATAAGATTTTAGTTGAAACGGACGCGCCTTATCTCGCTCCAGTCCCGAAACGCGGAAAGCGGAATGAACCCGCCTACGTCGCGCACACCGCAGCGATGGGGGCCGAAATCTTCGATCTAAGCACGGCAGAGTTCGCCGCGAAGACAACCGACAACTTTCACACCCTATTTTCAAAAGTCCCCCGCGCATGAGCTTGCGTGTAACGATCCTCGGATGCGGGTCATCAGGCGGCGTTCCCCGCGTTGGAGGGCCGGAAGGCGCGCAATGGGGCGCTTGTGATCCAACAGAGCCGAAGAACCGCCGTAGGCGCTGTTCAATCTTAGTAGAACGAATTAGCACGGAAGGTACGACACGGCTGTTGGTCGATGCGGGGCCGGACTTGCGATCACAACTCCTCGATGCAGCCGTATCTGATCTGAATGCCGTTCTCATCACGCATGAACACGCCGATCATATTCACGGCATCGACGACTTGCGCCCCCTTGTGATCAGTCGAAAAGAGCGGCTCGATGTGTGGGCGGATCCAGATACCGCAAATTCTCTCCGCGAGCGGTTTTCGTATGTCTTCGTTCAGCCGGAGGGCAGTAACTATCCGCCGATCCTAACGCTTAAAGAGATGGGCGAAAGCCTCACCATTGACGGGGCCGGTGGTCCAATCACGGCTGTCGCGCATGTCGTTGAACATGGTCCCGGTTTTCAAGCCAGGGGCTTTCGCTTCGACGATATCGCTTACACACCTGATGTGAGCGCGCTGGATGAAGCGGCATGGACGGCACTTGAAGGCGTTGATTTATGGATTGTCGATGCGCTGAGGCGGGATCCGCATCCAACCCACTCGCATCTAGATCAAACGTTGGAATGGATCGAACGTCTTGGCCCAACACGGGCCGTGGTGACCAATCTGCACAATGACCTCGATTACGCCACGCTTGGCCAAGAGCTGCCAGAAACGGTGGTTGCCGCCTATGATGGGCTGGTCATCGAAGCGTAAAAAAACGCCGCCTCGAAAGGCGACGTTTCTAAGTACGATAAGTTTCGTAGTTTACTGAGCAACAACAGGCGGCGGCGCCGTGTTCGCCGGAGCTTGTGGAGCAGTGCCGCCGCCAGCGAGCAACGCACCAAGCGCATTTGCAGCAGGGGCAACAGCACCACCAAGTTGACCAACAGAACCAGCAAGACCAGCCTGCGGTGGACCAGCAGGTGCAGCAGCCGGAGCGGCCGCCGGAGCAGCGGGCTTCTGCGGCTCTTGGTTCGGGTTCGTCCCAGATTGAAGACCAATTGCTCTCTGATCGAGACCGATATCAGTACCGATTACACCAGCCGTCGTGCTGTGTGGACCAGGTGCATCCGACTGGGTCAGAGCACGCAAGCAATCTGGCGCACACTGGTAGTGCTCAGCCTGACCCGCATTGCGAAGAACAACCCGCTTGGTTTTTGGCTCACGAACGAAAACCTCAAAGGTACGGATCTCGTTGTTGTTTTCGTCCAGCGCGATGATGTTCGTCGAACCGATCGAGCGTGCAGACACGAAGACAGTGTCTTTACCCAGAACCGTGACATCAGCAATCGCTGGGTTACCAACGAGGATCGTTCCAGCTGGACGATCAAGACGCACCCGGCGCATGTGATCATTCAGGATGACGAGGCAGGTCGCACCGTCAAGCGCACCACCACAAGCGTGGCTTTGCGAATACCCGAAATCTGCGTTCGAGCCTTTCGACTCATCGTAGAATCCGTCCTGCGTGACGCTGGTTTGGACTACTGCAGGCGCTGGATCGTAGTAAGGAGCCTGAAGTGTTGGTTCAGGTGCCGCCGAGTACGAAACCACGGGCGTGGCACTTGAGTTATAGGAGTTAAGAGACCCAGCGTTCGCGGCAGTGTTCGCGAAAACGACCGCTGCGGTCGCTAGGATGGCAAAACGAACGTTTCGGACCATTGGTTTTCCGCCTTCAATAAATGGCATTCGCCACAAGTTGGAGCGAGTATGCATCAACGGCACTTGACGGTCGGTTAAACCGAACCCTCAGAAATGCAAAAAGGTGAGATTTGGGATATGATTCCGAAAAGTTTTACGCCAAATAGTTTTGCAAAGCTTAATCGGAGTATGGTCATGACCCTAAATCGGAAACTAATTCCTACCATCTGTTTGTCTTTTATTCTCGTTGGCTGCGGTGGACAAGGGGGACAAAACTCATCGTCAGCAGGCGGCACATCGGTTAATGCGCCGACACAAACGGCTTACGCGTCTCCTGCTCCAGTACCCACCTTTGGTCCTGCGCCACCACCTATAGCGCCCGCGCCAGTTTCTGCGGGAAGTTGCCCTTCTGCGAATGCACTCGGACCGCAGTATGATGCCATCGTTCCATCGAACTCGATTGACGCGACGTTGTTCGACGCAGCCGTGCTGCACTATACCAATGTCAGACGGTGCGCGAACGGCATTGCGCCGCTCGTCGGTGACCGCGCTCTTCTGCAAGCAGCGGCAGCGCATTCTAACGATATGGCGAACCTCAACTTCTTTAGCCACACCTCACCCGTTCCGGGCCGCGCAAAGCTTCCGGATAGATTAAAGGGTGAAGGCATTAACTTCCTTGACGCCTCAGAGAACATTGCACAGCGGTCTCGCTTGCAGTTGATCTCCGGTCGTTCCTTCACAGTGAAAGACCGGGCAACATGCGATTTTGCCTATGATGGACAAATGATCCAGCCGCACAGCTATCGCTCGATGGCTGCGGATTTTGTTCAGGCGTGGGAGGCCTCCCCCGGTCACCGCCAGAACTTATTCAATCCGATATACAAACGGCTTGGCACGGGAGGCAGCTTTAAGCCGAACAGCCGGAATTGCGGTGACATTGT
>CAZXMX010000083.1:3886-5018 GCA_964641645.1 uncultured Neomegalonema sp. | reverse complement strand
GCAAAAGAACTTGCTCAATCAAGGTCTCATCAGGCCAACCCGCTAGATAAGAGAGCGCCCCGCGCGACGACAGAGCAGGAACTTCGTCCGTACAGTAGAGATTGACGTCTCCGCCTTCGGTAAATTCCCGCCACCCTCGAAACGCACCTCCGCCCTCAACAGGGATTGTGACATCCGGGCGCAGGCTCTCAACACGCAGAACTTTCAGATCAAGTAAGTTACCGGGTAAAGCCGGCGGTAGCCCGTCAGGGATGCGGAACTCTTCTGTCTTTGATCCGCTCCGAGGGCCGATCAGAACCTGCCCGCCAAAAGCTCCCAGCGCGTCTTTCAATGCTTCGGTCCAGGCAAAGAGGCCCGGAATCAATACGAGCTTTCGCCCCTCAAGGTCGGGTGTCGCAGGCGAGACAATATCGACGTTCAATCCCAGACGACGCAGCGCGCGGTACATCTCGAACACGAGCTTGAAATAGGAGAAGTCTTTGCCTTGGGGCTGCACGTCCCACGCCCAACAAGAGGCATAATCAAAAACGAGAGCAACATCGGCCCTCTCTGTCGCTTGCCAATCGATCTGCGCGATATCACTTTGAACCGTCACCGCCTCTGCGAGGGCTTCAGCTTCGGAACCATCGGGGCGCAACAAACCACTGTGCATTTGTTCTTGCGCAAACGGCGCTTGCCGCCATCGAAAGTAGCTCACGACTTCCGCGCCATGTGCCATCGCCTCCAAAGTCCAGAGACGCACCATCCCATCGCGTGGTGCTGGATTGTAGGGAGCCCAATTCACCGGCCCCGGTTGTTGCTCCATCACCCACCAGCGCCCGCCACACATCGCGCGGTATAGATCGTGGTGAAACGCTTGAAAATCAGGATCGCCGGCACGCGAAAATCGTCGCTTCCAATCTTCATCGGCCTCGACACGATCCTCCAAGAAACCCAGCGGATAGGCATCCCATGTCGCGATATCCAAATCGCGGCTGACTGCAAAATGATCGAAGTCCGTCACCTGCCCCATGTAATTGTGTAGCACATCGCGTCCCGGCGACAGGCGGCGGATAATTTCGACCTGCAAACGATTGAACGCCACAGTCTGGTCAGAGGTAAAACGCCGGAACGCCATGCAATGAGCTGGATT
>CAZXMX010000083.1:0-3786 GCA_964641645.1 uncultured Neomegalonema sp. | reverse complement strand
CCAAAGCGTTCCGCCAATACTGTCACAATCCGCGCGCATTCCTTGCGATAGCCTTCGTGTGACAAACACACGTGGCGGCGCGATCCAAAGCCGCGAACGCGCCCCTCGGCATCAACCGGCAGCATGTCAGGCATCTTGTTGACCAGCCATTTCGGCGGGGTCGCAGTCGGCGTGCCGAGGATGACTTTCAGCCCTGCCGAGTGCAGCGTATCAATGGCCCGTTCCAACCAATCAAAGTCGTAAACGCCATCCGTCGGTTCCAGCAGCGACCACGCAAACTCACCAATGCGAACATGCGTCAACCCAAGCGCGGCCATGCGCGCTGCATCATCTGCCCACTGCACCTCCGGCCAGTGTTCCGGATAATAGCAGACGCCAAGGCTCGGCGCCGTCATCTCGCAAAGACCGTGTCATACGCCGCAACCGTCGTCTTCGCACGCATTCGAACTTCGTCTGCACTCAAGCCTGGGGCATAGAGACTAGACCCCATCCCAAAACTGCGAATACCGACCGCGGCATATTCGCCGAAGTGCTTTTCGGAGACGCCGCCAACCGCACCAACTTCGATCTCAGGGGGCAAAACTGCGCAGATCGCTTTGATGCCGGCGGCACCAAGAATACTCGCCGGAAAGAACTTCAATCCGGATGCTCCCGCAGCAACCGCCGACAGGGCTTCTGTCGCAGTGAAAACGCCCGGCATTGTCACCATGCCATGGCTCGCCGCGCGCTGAATGACGGGCGGATTAACGTTCGGAGAAACAAATAATCGTCCCCCCACATCGTTAAGGCGATCCACGTCGCTCTCAGTCAGCACCGTTCCGGCCCCAATCAAGACGCCCTTTGGAGCAAATTTGGCGAGGACCTCGATCGAGGCGAACGGCTCGGGAGAGTTGAGCGGAATTTCGATAGCCTCAAAGCCTTCTTCGATTAACGCCGTCCCGATGCTTTCGATCTCGTCCGGTTTCACACCGCGCAAAATCGCCACCAGCGAGCGCTTCAAAGTCGGCCAAGCAATGCGGGTCATGCCGCCTCCGTCATCCAAATTTCTTGCGCCGCACGCAGCAACCCGGCTTGCGTTGTTGTTGTCGCATCGACCCGCGTGAACCGCGTACCCATTGCATCGAACGCAGCGGCGTACAGATCGCCGAGTCCGTCATCTCCGATCAGGGTAACATGCTCCACCGGCCCCACACCGACCAGCTCTGATCCGATCAGCATCCCCGAGAGCTTAGACGCCTCACCGCCCCCCTGCCCTAACAAGGCATTCGCGCGTAGACCAAACAACGCATTCGTCAGCGCTTCGGGTTCATCTAACGTGCGGTTCAAACCGGCAAAGAAAGCCTCGTCAGGGCTCACGCAGCCAGCCACATCTGCCGCGAGCAGAGAATGCGTCGACAAAAGCGAGAACAGCTCACCCGTCATCCATGTCGAAAACTTCTCCAGCCTTCCGTCACGAATTGTCACCCATTTAGAATGAGTGCCCGGCAAGCAAATCGTGCCATCCGCCCCCAATCCCAAAAGTTGAGTTTCTTCGCCCCGCATCACATCAGCAGGTTCGGCCTGCGCGATACCCGGTAAGATACGAACATCTCGGTCGATACCCTCGATGCGCATGGCTGCATCCGATACCTCAGCCAGCGAGCAAGGGGTATTGAGGTAGGCTGCTTCACGCCAACCGTTTCGTGACCCCGCCATGCCGCAGATTACAACGGGCACCCCTGTCGGCACATTCAACGCTATTAGGTGGTCCTCTAGGACAGACTCGAACCGGCCTTCAATTGACAGTAAACCGTCGTTGGAGCGCCTCTCATCCAAGACAACGCCATCCTCGGTCAAAACCCATAGACGGAAGGACGTGGTTCCCCAATCAACGGCGGCACAAAAGATACTCACTCCGCCGCCTCGCGCTGTCCACGATGCGCCCAGTCCGGCAACCATGCTCCATGCGCTGCGATCAACTCGTTCGTCATCGCCCAAATCTGGTCGAGATCGAGGTCGGCTGCGGTGTGCGGGTCAAACATCGCTGCTTGGAAGATGCGCTCGCGATCTTCTTCCATCAACGCTGCAACCGTCAATTCTTGCGTCGCGATTTGAGTTCGAATCATCGCTGTTAGTTGCGGCGGCAAATCCCCAATGCGCATGGGCTGAATGCCACTCGCATCCGCGAGACACGACACTTCAACGATACACTCATCCGGTAAGCCGGAGATCACACCCTTATTTTGCATGTTGCCATAGATCGTTGAGCTTTCGCCCGTGACAACGGAGTTCATGATCGTCGCAGCAAACTCATTCGATGCCTCGACTTCGATACGATCCGCACTGCGTAATTCTTCGGCGGTCGTATTCCACTCCTCAATCTGCTCAATGCACCGCTTGGGATATTCATCGAGGGGGATCTGGAACTTCTCAATCAGGTCATCACGACCCTGCTTGATATACCACGGACTATACTCGGCAAAGTGCTCGGAGCTTTCGGTCAGAAAGTACCCGAGCCGCGTCATCATATCGTATCGCACCAGGTTCTGGCAGCGCGGCATAAGCAGGGGCGGCTTTGGGATTGTTCCCGCCGCGTAGCCTTCACGCAGCGCCGGATAAAGATCGCGCCATGAACCATCCGCCATGCGTTGCTCGAAATCTAAAAAGAACGCGACGTGATTGATTCCGGCGACTTTGTAGCGAACATCTTTCAGCGGGATATCAAGATCGTGTGTCAACTCCTGCGCCGTGTTCGGAACCGAGTGGCACAAGCCAACATGCTTGATGTCCGGATACTTCGCCGCAATCGCCCAACAATTGATCGCCATCGGATTTGCGTATTGCAGCATCAGGGCATCGGGACAAACCGCCCGCATATCTTCGCAGATCGACCACAGGTGCGGCACCGTGCGCAGCCCGCGCATGATCCCAGCGACCCCGAGTGTATCGCCGATGGTTTGCCGCAGGCCATACTTTTTCGGCACTTCAAAGTCAGTGATTGTGCACGGATCGTAGCCGCCAATCTGAAACGCGACGATAACAAAATCTGCATCGGTGAGGGCATCACGCTGGTTCGTCGTGGCGGTGATCTTTGCAGGCACGCCGAGTGTCTCAACGATCTTGTGCGCGACCAACTCAGACTCGGCCAGACGCTCCGCATCAATGTCCATCAACGCGATATGCGAATTCGCCAATGCAGGCTTGAGCAACACATCGCCGATAATATGGCGCATGAAAATTGTCGACCCGGCGCCGATAAATGCAATTTTCGTCATCGCGCTAGCCCTTGGTCGCACCGAGGGTCAGCCCCGCGATGAAATGCTTTTGCATCAAAAAGAACATGGCGACCGGTGGCAAGGCAGCAAGAATAGAGCCTGCCGAAATAAGGTGCCATTGCGAAATCCATTGACCGTTAAGTGATTTCAAGCCCGCCGTAATCGGCATCGCATGTTGGCCATTCACCAAAACCGTCGCCCAAAAGTAGTCGTTCCAGATAAACGTAAACTCAAGCACCGCGAGCGCCGCAATGGCAGGCTTCACCAGCGGTAAAACGAGGTGCCAGAAGATACGCCACTCATTGACGCCTTCAATCCGTGCGCTTTCAATCAATTCAAACGGTAATGCTCGAATAAAGTTACGCATAAACAGCGTGCAGAATCCGGCTTGAAACGCCGCATGAAACAACACCAACCCCGTGACGGTGTCATATAATCCTGTGCTGACCGACAGATCGCGCACCGGAACCATGAGGATCTGGAACGGAACAAAATTCCCGGCGATGAAGATAAAGAACAGCGTCAGGTTCAG
>CAZXMX010000082.1:0-13863 GCA_964641645.1 uncultured Neomegalonema sp. | reverse complement strand
TCGTTGCCGAGTTTGAATTCGGCGATGCGATGGGCTTCCTCGACATGGAAACCCGAATCCGCATTGATCTCTATTCTAACGTTCGGGCCATCGTTGAGGCGTCAGATGGGCAACTCTATATGGCGGGTCGTTTCGTAAAAGCATCGGGTGGGTGTTCTGCCCCGGCTTTGAAGGATATGGATTCTTCAATCGCCAATGCGGGCAAGATGAAGATGCGGTTCTTTACGCCCGAAGAGAAAGCCGCGCCAAAGCAATCAATCGCCCGTGGCGAGGCGAAAGTCATGATGCGCCACCCGAATTTTTCGGGCATGCAAATGAACCAACTCACGCAGCTTTTCATCCCCGCGTTTTTCGTGAACGAGATGGAAGTGAAGCAAGGCGATGATTTGGTCTTCCGCCTAGAGGCTGGAATTTCGATCAGTGAAGATCCGGTTTTCCGGTTTAAGTATGACCGGAACGGTGCCGAAAAATTCTCGATCCATGCGACTGACACGGATGGCAGCGTTTTCGAAAAGTCGTTCCCGATTAAAGATGCCGGAATTTAAGTCGCCGTTTTGGTGATATTTCAAAAACACCTAATTTCGGCTTCGGCCTGAGCGCGGCGAAGATCAACGACCGCGTTCTTGGCTCCTTCAGCATTGCGAAGCGGCGCAGTCCGCTCGCTGCGAAGGCGTTGGATCGATAGAACGGTTTCCGCTTCGACGTATTGCTCGTAAGGCAGGATTGAAGCGACAACATCGACGGAACAGGAACAGCGGGTCAGAGCCTCGCGGGTCTGTCCATTCACCGCCATACATCCAAACACATAATCGGCGCGCGCTTCGGTTGGATAGTCGTTGGCCACTTGCGCGTATAGGGGCGTCGCCGTGAAGGCGCTGATAATCGCGAGCCGGAAGACTGGGTTTGTCACGTCACTCCTCCGCATCTTTTACCGCATCGAAGCGGACTTCCTCGATGAAGAAGACCTTGTCTTCAATTTTTGCTTGGGTCGTCATCGCAACGAAATGCCCGGGCACGTCGTCCGACAGGGTAAACTGGATCGAGAGGTTTTCGAATGCCGCGCCCATCTTCTCGGCGTTTCGATCCCCTTTGAAAGGGCGGTACTCGATATGGGTCGCGTCAACTTTGGCGCCGTTAAATTCGATCTCTTCTTCGGAAACATCGCCGCCTGACGAGAACGCTTCTTTGATCCGATTTCGAATGTAGAACGGACTTCCCTTCGTCGCGAAGGTGACCGACGAAACCGAAGATTCAAGGAAGACGACGAAGATGGGATTGCCGCGATCGGCGGGCAGGTGATCGAGTTCGCGTCGAGCCGCGCCTTGGGTCAATGCGACAACGGTCCTGTCCTTGCCCTCGTCTCCTTCGATCCGAGCAATGGTAACATGGCCATCCTTGATGGCCCGAACGGGAATCTTTTCATCTGCGGAGCGTTGGTGCGAGTACGTAAGAGTCGCACCGATTTCGACGTCATCAAAGCTGGAAGAACCGAACAGAATTTCGGTACCCGTCGGTGTTCCCGCGAAGGTCACAGACGTCACCATCGCTAGTCCGAAGAACAGTCCCAAGCGCGCTTTGATCATCCTGACTTCCGTTTCTCGACCGGCGAACAGCGAATGTGATTCCCCGTTCGTCTGTTCCATGTGAATTTCCTTTTCCAAGCCTTGCATTCAAGATCACCCGTGGCAAGACCGCAGGGTTGGCTCAGGGAGGCGACGTGATTTGTGCGCCTGCCGAACTTGGCCAGAGCTATTGGGTCTTGCTGTTCATGGTGTTGCAGGACAGACTAAGAGTCCGGTGAAACGACCTTTTTAAGGTGCGAGGTCACAAATGCTTGATGAGAGCGGTGCGACTTTAACGGACTTGCAAACTCACCTTGCTGTTCTGGGCAAGGGCGTTGAAGACCGCCTGATTGGGCGGCATCCCTTGGTCGAAAAACTTTTGGTCGGCCTCATCACAGGGGGGCACTTGCTGGTCGAGGGCGCGCCGGGGTTGGCAAAGACCCGCGCCGTGAAGCTCTTGGCTGAGGGCCTTGATACGGGGTTCGCACGCATTCAATGTACGCCCGATCTGATGCCTTCCGATCTGACGGGAACGTCTGTGTTTCGGCCCGATACCGGGTCGTTCGGTTTTGTCGCCGGGCCGGTGTTTCATGGCCTCGTGCTTGTCGATGAGATCAACCGAGCCCCGCCAAAGGTTCAGTCGGCCCTGCTCGAAGCAATGGGCGAAGGGCAAGTGACGGTCGCGGGCGAGACTTATCCGTTGCCAGACCCGTTTATGGTGGTCGCAACGCAAAACCCGATCGAGCACGAAGGAACGTTTCCATTACCGGAAGCGCAACTTGATCGATTCATGTTGCACGTCGTTGTGACTCCACCGGGTCCTGAAGACGAGCGCGCCATCCTCGATCTTGTTGAACAGGAAACGATTGAAGGGCCATCCGCACCTGTTGAAGGCCTATCGGGTCAGCGGGTGTTAGAGGCTCGACGCGCGGTTGCGCAGGTGCACCTTTCGCCCGCGCTTAAAGACTATATCGTGCGGCTTGTGACAGCGACGCGGGGCGGAGACCTCGCGCCGGAATTGGCTGCATTCATCGAACACCCTGTTTCACCGCGCGGCTCGCTCGCATTGGCATCCGGTGCGCGGTCGCTGGCGTGGCTGCGTGGACGAGATTTCGCGACACCTGAGGATGTTCGAGAACTGGCAGCGGATGTCTTGGCGCATCGTCTGATCCTAACGTGGCGCGCAACAGCCGATGGTGAGACGCCGCGCGGTGTCGTCGACCGGCTGTTGGAGCAGGTTGTGGCGCTGTGAGCGCCGATGCCCTCGAAGCGCCCGGCGTTTCTGTCGGCGCTGATGAACTTTTGGCTTTGCGATATTTGGTCGATGCTGCACCGGACGCGCCGCCGTCAATGACGGCGATGCCGGGCGGCTTTGTGCACAAGCGGCGAGGGCGCGGACTGGAGGTCGCGGATATCCGCGTGTTCGAGGAAGGCGATGACATTCGTCATGTCGACCGCAATGCAACGGCGCGAACGGGCGTTCCACATGTGCGGACGTTTCAAGACGAACGCGACCGAACCACGCTTTTGATCGCTGATTTTCGTTCACCGATGCTGTGGGGTACGCGGCGGGCGTTTCGCTCGGTGGCGGCTGCAGAGCAACTCGCCCTCGTCGGATGGCGTGCCATCGCTGACGGTGGTCGCGTGGGGCTGATGGCGCTTTCTGGAGCTGAACCAACTTTTGTCCCCGTCCGGGGCCGAGAGCGCGCGATGATCGCCGTCGTGGGCGGGTTGGTCAAAGCGCATCGAGCGGCGCTTAAACAACAGATGACCGAGGCGGGCGGCGCGCCTTCTCCGTTGGATGATTGTCTGCGGATGGTGGAACAGATCGCTCCACGCGGCGCGTCCGTTGTCTTGGCATCGAGCCTCGATGAACCCGGCGAGGAATGGGAGGCCGTCGTAACGGCGCTGGCACATCGGGTCTCCTTCTCGGTGCTCCATTTGCGAGATGCGTTTGAGAAAAACCCGGATGAGGGCGCGTATCCATTTGAGACCGAGACGGGGCGTGTCGGGCTGGGTTTGGTGCAAAGCCACGATAAACTGCCGAGAGGAGAGGTCGCGTCGCGCTTGCCCGAGCTTGGTATTCCTCTTCATGAGATAGACGCGACCCGGCCCCCCGATCAACGCATCGTTGAGAGAGGGACGCGAAATGGAAGCTGACAAGCTCGTCGAGTTGCGTGGCCTCCATGACCCCCCTGCGACTCTGGGTACTGTACTGGCGGATGGTCTTGTCGCGCTGGCCATCGGATTATTAATTGCTTGGGGTATCGTGCAGGCGATTAAATTGTTCTCGACCCACGACGCGTCACCGGAGAAATTGGCTTTGCGACGGCTGAGCGAGATCGAACGGCTTCAAGGCGAAGAGGGACTCGCGGCTCGCGCAGGACTTTTGTTGGATTTGGGTACGTCATTGCCCGATGGAGAAGGCGATGCCCTCAAACGGGTCGACCGTCATCTCGAAGGATTTCTGTCGAATGGCGCAGGCCAGCGATTGCGGGAGGCGCTGTATCAGCCCGGCGCGTCGATCAACCTCGCTGAATTTGACAATGATCTCGCGGCGTCCCTTCGGCGGGCAGCGCGCTAATGCTAAGTTTTGCCACACCTCTATTCTTGCTTCTATTGCCGTTGCCTCTTTTAGCGATGTACTTGTTGCCTGCGGTTCGGGCGCGCGGCAGTGCGCTGATCGTTCCGGGGAGCGTGCTTCGACGATTTTCTCAAGAAGGCGGCGCACCGTCGATGTTGAGACGATGGGGTTTGCCCGCACTTCTTTGGCTCGCACTCGTTGTGGCTTTGGCTGGACCCCGGATCGTAACGCCCTCACTAGCGACGCCGGTTTCGGGCCGCGAGATTATGATCGCACTCGATCTGTCCGGATCGATGATTACCAAGGACTTTGAGCTGGATGGCGAGAAAGCGCAGCGGGTCGATGTGGTAAAGCGCGTCGCGAGTGCTTTTGCTCGTCGCCGCAAAGGTGACCGTTTGGCGCTTGTTCTCTTTGGGTCGGACGCATATTTTGCGACGCCTCAGACGTATGATGTTGAGGCTGTGGCATCAGCCATCGAAGAAGCAACGATTGGGATATCGGGTCGAGCCACTGGGATTAGCGGTGCGCTCGGATTGGCCCTGAAGCGATTGGGCGAGTCGGATGCAGCCTCAAAAGTTCTGATTTTGCTATCGGACGGCGTGAACAATTCAGGGGCCGTCAAGCCGCGTGATGCGGCTCAGTTGGCGAAGGATCTCGACGTTCGGGTTCACACGATCGCGCTGGGGCCGGATGACTTAGAGGAAGGCGCGAGCGCGCAGAAGGGCGGCGTGGACAGCGAAACTCTCAGAGCGATTGCCCGGATCAGCGGCGGGACAGCCTTTCGCGTGAAGACGACCGTAGATCTTGAGAATGTCGCGCGCGAGATTGATCGACTGGAAGGCTCGGATCGGGTCGGCCCGACGGCTGAGTTTTATCGTGATCTTTGGATTTGGCCGGCTCTGCTCGCGTTCCTCGCTGCGCTTGGCGTCCTGTTCGACCGGCGGGCCTTGGCATGATGAGTCTGTTAGGATTTGACTTGCTGCGGCCTGCTTGGTTGATGGCCATTCCCGTGCTGGCAGTGATGGGTGTTTTCCTCGCGCGCCGGACGCAGAGCCTTGGGGCTTGGGATCAAGCGGTGGATGCGCCGCTTATGGCTGCGTTAGATCGATTGGGTAAAGTTTCGCGCGGTGCGCGTCAGACACGGTGGATCGCGCCATTGATTGCGGGGATCATCGCCCTTGCGCTGACTGGCCCCGCGAAAGAACGGCATGATGGCGTCGCGTTTCGCAATCTGGATGGCGTTGTCATCGCCATTGATCTGTCGCCGTCGATGGTCAAAGGCGGTCGTTTTACGGATGCACAAACCACCGCGCGATTGGTCGCGCAAAGTATCGGCTCACGGCAGGTCGCGCTGATCGTTTACGGCGGCGATGCGTATCGCGCGAGCGCCTTCACAACGGACGCTGCGGCGCTGGGTCAGACCATCGCTTTTTTGGACGCTGAGACGTTACCAGAAGCCGGGTCGCGACCTGAGCGCGCTTTAGCGCTTGCGGGGCGCATGATCGAAGAGGCCGAGATTGTTCTCGGCGATGTCGTGTTGATTACTGATGGCGGCGGGTTGAGCCCATTGGCACAGGCGGAAGCTCAGGCGCTGCATGAAGCCGATATTCCTCTCTCGACAATCTTTGTCCCAGCGAATGTTGGTGGGGCACCAAAGGCGGATCAAGGCGGGGTCGATGCGCTGGCGCGTATGGGGGGCGGCGCGTCGGGTGATTTGCTCGATCCTTTCCCGGTTACCCGCGCGCTGGAGCAGGGTTTGCAGCGCCGGTTACGCGAGATGGATGATGCGGTTCAAACGCAGCGCGATTACGGGCGGTTCCTCTTGCTGTTTGCGATCCTTCCGGCGCTTGCTCTGTTCAGGCGGCGCGCATGATGAGCGCTCGGCTGATACCAGTCGCGGCTTGCGCGGTGCTTGTTCTGACGGTTTTTGTCGGCGGCGGCGAAGCGTTCGCGCGTCTCGCGCTGCGCTGCGGTTTACCCGGTGTCGCGGAGTTTCTTTCATACGACCCCGTCCTGCGCGGCGTTGCGCTTTCACGGTCTGGGCATCACCAAGAGGCGGCCACTCTTTTTGAGGAGGCGGGCCTGCCCCAAACTTATAACCTTGCGACGGCCCATGCCTTAAATGGGGATTATGCCAATGCGTTGCTGGCTTATGATGATCTTTTGGTCCGAAACCCAAACCATGTGGATGCGCGCGCGAACTACGCTTTGTTGGTCTCGGTCTATAGCGGTACGAAGCTACAGTTGACCTTCGCGCCGCTTGAAATCGAAGAACGCGACGGTCCGACGATCATGGCGCATGAAGCGCAGGGCGGAGCCAGAGCCATCGGCGACGGGGCCGAGAGCGACGGCATGTCGACGGATATTTTTGCGCCAGAAGTGCGGACGGACTCGGGTGTCCGAAAAGTATCCAAGAAGTTCGACGATATGTTTATCGTCGCGAGCGATGAATGGTTGACGACTTTGCTCGATCAGCCCGGAAAGTTCCTCGCCGCGCGCCTGCTCGCGGAGCAAAAACGTCGACGGACTGTCGGGCTTGGCGTTCCGGATGAGGAGGGCGCTTGGTGAAAGCGTTTCTGGCTCTCTTGATGTTGGTTTTCTCGACAACCGTCTCGGCACAGTCGGTGGAACCCGGTGACTTGCGATTAGAGCTGTCTTTCGAAGAGCGTTCGGGTCCCCTCTTCAGGGGCGAAATGATTTTGTTGAAGGTGCGAGGCTTTTATAAAATTCGGATTGCCCGAGAAAACTTGATCCAGTCGGCGCTTCATGGGTTTGACTGGATGCAGCTTGGCGAGGACAAGTGGTCGAAGGACACGAGCCAAGGCGGAGAGATCCTTCAATTTGAACGCGTGATTGCGTTGTTCCCCAACAGGGCAGGGACAATCGAAATCCAGCCGTATGTTCACGAACTGGAACTCTGGACGAAAAACGGCAAACGGTTCGATCACCGTTTGAGGTCCACACCACTTTCAATCGACGTCACCGAGCGTCCGCAATCCGATGGCTGGTGGTTGCCCGCGCGCCGCATCACGGTGGAGGACCGGTGGAGTAATGCGCCGGACAAACTCGGTACCGGTGAAGGCGCATTGCGGGTCGTGACCATCACGGTGGAAGGCGTCTTGCCGGAACAGCTTCCACCGATGCCGGAGCTTGGTTCCGCCGGGGCGCTCGTCTTTCCTCATCCAGAGGTCCGTGAGACGCGGCTGTATCGAAGCGGACCGGTGACGCGCGTGTTCTGGCGTTGGACCGTGCGGCCCGAAAACCCACCGTCAGCTTATCTTAAGCCGATCCCGATTCCCTATTTTGATACGAAGGCCCGCGAGCATCGAGAGATCGTCGTGGCCGCGCAGCGAATTGCCATGACGGAAGAGGCCGTCGCGGCTTACCTCGCCGAAGCGGATAAGGAATCGATTGCCGCGATGGAAGTTGAAACGCTCTCCCAAGAGGGATCGACGCAATCCCTTCGCGGTGCATCTGTTGTCGCACCGCTTGCGTTGCTCGGTGGCTTCGGCGCTGGTCTCTTTGCATTGATGCCAAAGATGCAATGGCGGCGGCGGCGAAGTTTTAAGCAGATCCGTCATTGGATCGGCGGCGACCCCGATGTGAGCGCCCTGAAACGAGCGGCGAAGTCCGATGACCCTGCCGCCGCCCGCTTGGCCGTTGTGCGCCTGATCGACCGCGGCGAGGGGGATGATGCTCAGATGCGAAAGGCGTTGCTTGATCTGGACCGCCACCTGTTCGGGAACCCGCAAACGCCGATAAACTTGAAACAGTTCGCAGACTCGGTTCGAAAATCTCTTCGATCTCAAAGCGTTTGACACGAAAAAATGAACGCTGACGTTTTATGCGCGTTGATGCCAAAGCCTGTGAAGAGTGTCGGAGTAATAGGTTGAATAAAAATGATTTTCTCGACAGGTTGTGAGATTTCTGCGCTGCGCTGATCTTTAAAAAAACACAGTAAGGCTTGACGTGTCTCAATTCACGGGCAAGCCTCAAATTTTCCAGATATGACAAGCCGGGTTTAACCGGCGGATCACGACCAAACTTGAGTGTGTGTCAATATAACGTTCACGGGAGCCTCACGGTTCTCGAAGGGCGAATATAAACCCCATGGGAGGAATACGATGAAACGACTGCTGATCGGCAGCGCAATGGCGGTGGCCTTGAGCGCTGGGACGGCTTCGGCGAACGAAGGCCTGATGAGCGACATTGCGAACTCTAATCAATGGTCCATCCAGACTGGCGATTACGCGAACACACGTTATTCTGAACTGAAAGAAATCAACCGCCATAACGTCAAGCGTATCGCTCCGGCTTGGACGTTCTCGACCGGCGTGTTGCGCGGACATGAAGGATCGCCGCTGGTTATTGGCGACATCATGTATGTCCACACCCCGTTCCCGAACATTGTTTACGCGCTCGACCTAAACAATGACGGCGCGATTATTTGGAAGTACGAGCCTAAGCAAGATCCGGATGTTATTCCGGTGATGTGTTGTGACACGGTCAACCGTGGTCTTGCACAAGCAAACGGCATGATCTTCCTTCACCAAGCCGATACGACGATTGTTGCGCTTGATGCCAAGTCTGGCGAAGTGAAATGGACCGCCGTAAACGGCGATCCGACCAAAGGTGAAACGAACACGGCAACGGTTCTGCCCGTGAAAGACAAAATCATCGTCGGGATTTCCGGCGGCGAGTTTGGTGTTCGCTCTCACGTAACCGCCTACAATATGGAAAGCGGCGAGCGTGAGTGGCGCGCGTATTCCATGGGACCGGATGAGGATATTCTCGTCGATCCGGAAAAAACCACGCACCTCGGCAAACCTGTCGGCAAAGACTCAGGAACGAATACCTGGGAAGGCGACCAGTGGAAGATCGGTGGCGGCGCGACGTGGGGCTGGTATTCCTACGATCCAGAGCTGGACCTGTTCTACTACGGCACCGGTAACCCATCGACATGGAACCCTGCACAGCGTCCCGGCGATAACCGCTGGTCGATGACCATCATGGCGCGTGACCCAGATGATGGCATGGCGAAGTGGTTCTATCAGATGACCCCTCACGATGAGTGGGACTATGATGGCATCAACGAAATGATCCTCACGGATCAGGATATTGATGGCGAGGAGCGCAAGCTTCTGACGCACTTCGACCGTAACGGTCTGGGCTACACGATGGACCGCGAAACTGGCGAGCTGCTCGTTGCTGAGAAGTTTGATCCAGCGGTTAACTGGACGACGGGCGTTGACATGGACCCCGACAGTGAGACCTACGGTCGCCCTGCTGTCGTTGCAGAAATGTCGACGGAACAAAACGGCGAAGACGTGAACAGCGTTGGGATTTGCCCAGCAGCACTTGGTTCCAAAGACCAACAGCCTGCTGCGTACAGCCCGAAAACAGAGCTGTTCTACGTGCCGACGAACCACGTCTGCATGGACTATGAGCCGTTCCGTGTCTCCTACACCGCTGGTCAGCCATATGTTGGTGCGACTCTCGCGATGTACCCTGCACCAGACTCGCACGGTGGCATGGGTAACTTCATTGCTTGGGACAACACGAAAGGCGAAATCGTCTGGAGCCTGCCTGAGAAATTCTCGGTCTGGTCCGGTGCGCTCGCAACGGCTGGCGGCGTTGTCTTCTACGGCACGCTCGAAGGCTATCTCAAAGCGGTTGACGCGAAAACGGGTGAAGAACTCTACAAGTTCAAAACCCCGTCGGGCATCATCGGCAACGTGATGACCTATAAGCACAAGGGCAAACAGTATGTCGGCATCCTTTCGGGGATCGGCGGCTGGGCAGGGATTGGCCTCGCGGCTGGTCTGACCAACCCGAACGATGGTCTGGGTGCCGTGGGCGGTTATGCTGCTCTCAGCAACTACACCGCACTGGGCGGTCAGCTGACTGTCTTTGCTCTGCCTGACTAACGTCTAGAGCGATTGGCTAAGTTGAGAGCCCGGCGTCACACCGGCGTCGGGCTCTCCTTTTAAGTGAACGAGGTCAAAAGAGCCTCGCGCGGAGGAAACCTAAGTATGACTAAGATGATGCGCGTTTGCGCGACCATCGGATTTATTGTGCCGCTTCTCTTTGCATCGACGTCTTTTGCCAATGAGAAAGCAGCGGAAGCTGAAGAGATCATGGCGCGCGTAACGGCGATGCGAGCGGAAGCCGACAAGCTGGAAGAGCAAGCCGAAGCCATGCTCGCCGAAGCAAAAGCTGAGGCCGCTGAAGCCGAAACCGCCGAAGCGAAAGAGACTGAAGAAAGTGATGTCGGTGACATCATCACCGCGTCTTACGAAGAAGGCGGGAAGCATTTCACGGCGGATGACATTCCAACGTTTAAGGTTGGCGATGACGGTTCTGTGGACTGGAACACCTTCTCAGGATTTCGGCGTTACCATTCCGAATGCCATGTCTGCCATGGGCCCGATGGCGAGGGTTCGTCCTATGCGCCCGCGTTGAAAAATTCGGCGCTGGAAATGGACTATTATGACTTCGTTGATGTCGTCGTGAATGGCCGCAAGAAAGTCGGCGCAGCATCGAACAGTGTCATGCCTGCTTTCGGAACAAACAATAATGTCATGTGCTATCTGGATGACATTTATGTCTATCTTAAAGCGCGTGGGACTGAGAACGTTGCGCGTGGACGCCCCGGCAAAAAAGCAAAGAAGTCGGCTGAATATAAGGAGCAAGAGATTGCGTGCATGGACGGCTAAACTAGCGGCCCTCCTGAGCGTCTTTTTTCTCGCTGATGCTAAGGCGCAAACCTCTGACCTGGTCGCTAAAACCGCGTTACGGGTTTGCGCTGATCCTGCCAACATGCCGTTTTCCAATAAGGCGGGTGAGGGCTTCGAGAATAAGATTGCTGAGCTGATTGCGGAGAAATTGGATTTGCCCTTGCGGTATTTCTGGTTTCCGCAAGCGGTTGGATTCGTGCGTAAGACGTTGGGCGAAAAGCGGTGCGATGTCGTGATCGGCTATGCGCAAGGTCATGAACTCGTGCTGAACACCAACCACTACTACGTCTCGTCTTATGTGCTCGTCACGAAGCCTGACGGTCCGCTCGCGGACGTGACGACGTTGTCGGATGAGCGTCTGAAAGGAAAGCGGATCGGCGTGATGGCGGGCGCACCACCGGCCACCCACATGGCGCGATACGGTCTGATCGGGGATGCGAAGGGCTATCGATTGATGGTGGACCGGCGAGCCGAATCCCCCGGTGACAACATGATCGAAGACTTGCTGGGTGGAGAAATTGAAGCCGCTGTCCTATGGGGGCCGATCGGAGGCAATCTCGCCAAGCAGAACAACCTCACCATGACACCGTTGTTGGGCGAGACCGGCGCGCCTCGGATGTTCTATCGCATCACGATGGGTGTGCGTCCCGGTGAGTTGGTCTGGAAACGGAAACTGAATTCACTAATCCGCCGGAACCAAACCGAGATCGACGCGATCCTGAGCGAGTACGGTCTGCCGTTGTTGACGGAGATGGGCGACGGGGTTCAGCGAAAGGAAGATCAGTGAGTCTTCGCTTTCTGATCTTGGCGTGCATGGCGTTCGTTCCTTGCGCCCACTCGGGAGCGTCCGCCGCCGAGACGGACTATAAAATGGATCACTACCGCTCGCCCGTTCCTGACGAGTTGGACGGCGTGACGGTCGTGGATGACGATGCGGCCTTCGCACTGTGGAAAACGGGGCAGGTCGTCTTCGTTGATGTTTTACCGAAACCACCGAAACCAAAGCTGCCGAAAGGGACGATCTTTCGGGAAAAGCCGCGCTATAGCATCCCGGATGCGATCTGGTTAGCGAATGTCGGGTATGGGCGCCTCGCCGAGGAAACGGATCAGTATTTCCGAGATCATCTTGAGGCGGCAACCGAGGATAGGGACACGCCGATTCTATTCTTCTGTTTGCGCGACTGTTGGATGTCGTGGAACGCGGCCAAGCGCGCGCAATCAGAATACGGCTACACGCATGTCTTCTGGTATCCCGATGGCACAGATGGTTGGCAGTTCTTTGACTATCCCGTCGCTCAATCAAAGCCTGCTGAGCCGCTGGAATAGACGCGCTGTCGAGGGCTTTCGAAAAATGGTTCTGGAAGTCTTGCGCAAGGGGCGTGACATTGCCTGTTCATCCGATTGAACAAGGCGACTCACGATGGACTGGACTGACTTTCTGACGGCGCTTGGCCTCGCCGCGATGATTGAGGGGATACTCTACGCGGCGTTCCCTGAAGGGGCGAAGCAGGCAATGACGGAGTTCATGTCGATGGCCACAGAACAACGCCGAAAGATCGCCCTCGCCATTGCTGCTTTTGGGTTTGTATTGATCTGGCTGGTTCGCGGTTGAGTTGCTCGGCGCGGCGAAAATTCAACGGAATGTCGCCAGATTCGACGGGTATTCGATCCCTCGCGTTAACGATAAAAATGACATCTAAAACAATGGATTAATCTGGTATTTTCAGCAAACCGAGGCTGAATACTAAATATTTCGCCGGAATCGCCACCGTGACACGTTAGAATAACAGTGAAGCTGCCGCGTTCATTGTGCGAGCGCGGCGCTATTCGAAAGCGAGACGGAAGGAGTCGATATGTCGATTCAGAAATCAATGAAGTGGTTGGCGATGGCTGGCGTTGGGTTTTTGGTCAGCGGCTGTGTTGCTGCGCAGGCCCCCTATGCCCCAGGCAACGTTGGGTACTCCGACACGGCTCCCGGAACGTTCGTCGCGGACCCGTCCTACGCGGGCGGGGGATATTACGAAGTCGTCGAAGCCTATGACGCACCTTATTATGACCCCTACTATTACGGGCCGTCCTATGGGACTGTCAGCACGTCGATCCTCTTCCATTCCCATGGCAGCCTGAGGCATCGTCACGCGAACAAGCACAAGTCCCATCCCCACACGCGCAAATCGACGCCAAAGCGCAAAAAGTTGGTGACGAAGTCCGAGCGAAAAGACAAGCGGATCGCCAAGAGACAAGGCTTGACGGCTGAAGAACGGAAAGTCTTAGCGCAAGAAAGACGCGATGCGCGACAAGAACGCCGCGACACACGTCAGGCGGCTTGCCAAGAGGCCGGGTTCGAAAACTGTAAGGCTCAGAGAGTTGCGGAGCGCGTCGAAAAGCGCGCTGCGAAACAAGAGGCAGCACTGTCCGCAGCAAAACCAAACAAAAATCTGAGAATACGGCCCGCGAACAAACGGAAGCGCCGTAAACTGTTAAAATAATTATTGCGCCAGAATGATAAAACCAAACTGGCGAAATACTTCCGACGCCTCTTCGCCTTTCAAACAGGCGAGGAGGCGTCTTGCGTTGGGGCTGTCGTTGTCGGCGACGACGGCTGCAGGGTAGCGGATCGGGTCGTGCGTTTCCCGCGAAAACTCATGTGCAATCACTGCACGCGGTTCGTTGAGTGCATCGGTGCGGTAAACGACGCCGAGCATAACCTCCTCGCGAATAACCCACGTCAGAACTTCGCGGACGTTTGATGCCTGGATGAGATGACCGCGCACGCCATCCCACCATCCCTGTGCTTCTAATGCTTGACGCGCGTAGATGCCTGCGGGAACCGAGTTCGTTTCGGCAGCAGCAAAGCTAAACTTGTGATGGAAGTCTTCGATGCCTTCGAGTTGAGGCGTGCCACCCTCGGCATCGCGCGCCGCTGCGAGGACCAATCGATTGCCCAACAAATCGAAGCGCGTTTCCGAGGCGATCATGC
>CAZXMX010000081.1:11130-13885 GCA_964641645.1 uncultured Neomegalonema sp. | reverse complement strand
GTTAAAGAGGGCATGAAGATCAGCAAGTTTTCGATCTTCGGTTGGATATTCGCTCTCATCGGACTGGGACTGGTCGTGAACACGTTCTTTGGCTGGTGGCAGTACCAAGTCGGCGCCGTGAATGCCTTCCCTTCGATTTCTAATATCTCGCCGGACGCACCCTTTGGAGATCGGGTTCACAGGAGCTTCCTGCCTGCCTTGACCCTGACTTTGGTTGTGACTGCACACATGATGCGGATGACGCGGGCCTCGATCATCAACCTGATGGCCTCGCCGTATATTGAGATGGCGCGGCTCAAGGGCATGTCGCCTGCTCGCATCATCGTCAAGCATGCGTTGCCCAATGCGCTCGCGCCGATCATCAACGTCATCGCGATTAACCTCGCCTTCCTGATTACCGGCGTGGTCGTGGTCGAAGTGGTGTTCGTTTATCCCGGCCTCGGACAATTGCTGGTCGACTCGGTCTCCAAGCGGGACATCACGGTCGTCCAAGGTTGCTGTTTGATTTTCGCGGCGACGTATATTTTGCTCAACCTGATCGCGGACATCATGGCCATCGCCACGAACCCGCGTCTTCTGCACCCAAAATAAGGAGGACGCACCGATGGCTGATATAACCAACGATCCAACGGCGCTATCCGCTGATGCGGCAGCCCCGCGCGTTGAGCAAGAATCGCGATGGGTGACCGTACGCCGTGCCTTCCGCACGGCCCCCCTGACCGCATGGTTCGGGATGATCGTGATCGTCCTCTATATTTTGACCGCGATTTTTGCTCCACTGATCGCGCCCTTCGGCGAAAAAGAAATCGTCGGCGATGCCTTTGATGTTCCGGGCGATGAATATTTGCTGGGGACCGACCAACTCGGTCGAGACATGCTTTCCCGCATGATTTATGCGGCCCGAAATACGGTTGGCATCGCGCTGGCAACAACGATGTTGTCGTTCTTGTTGGGCAGCTTTTTGGGAATGCTCGCGGCAGTCCTTGGTGGCTGGACCGATAATATCCTATCGCGGATCGTCGATGTCCTGATGTCGATCCCGCAACTGATCTTCGCACTGCTGCTGCTGACGATCCTCGGCGCGAATGTCATCAACATGATCCTCGTGATCGCGTTGCTCGACAGCACGCGTGTCTATCGCCTGATGCGGGCGGTCGGCATGAACATCGTGGTGATGGATTATGTCGAGGCCGCCAAACTACGCGGCGAGGGCCTTGGATGGTTGATCCGCAAGGAAATCCTGCCGAATGCTATGGCCCCACTGATTGCAGAATTTGGCCTGCGTTTCTGCTTCGTGTTCCTGACGATTGCGGCGCTGTCTTTCCTTGGCCTTGGTATCCAGCCACCGACGGCGGACTGGGGTACGATGGTCCGGGATAACGCCCAGCTGATTACGTTTGGCGAGATCATCCCACTTTACCCGGCGGCGGCGATTGCCCTGCTGACCGTCGCCGTCAACTTCGTCGTTGACTGGATGCTGCACCGTTCCAGCGGATTGAAAGAGTGAGGCACGTTCGCGAAGCCGATCAATCGCTCCGGTGGAGCGATTGAAGTAACGAACGCCCCGAGCTTTGCGCGGGGCAGGGGCAGATGCTCCAAGAACCGCTGCTGCCTGCCGACCCTGCGGCGGTGTGAAAAGAGAGAAGCCGATGTCTGATGATACCATCCTCAAGATCCGCAATCTGAAAATCGACGGCAAGACCGGCGACGATTGGCTGCCCATTCTCAAGGGCATCGACCTCGACCTCAAACGCGGCGAAGTCCTCGGCGTGATTGGCGAGTCCGGCGCGGGCAAGTCGACCATCGGTTTGGCCGCCATGGGCTACACGCGCGGCGGCTGTCGAATTTCTGGCGGCACGGTGGAGTTCGAAGGCACGGACCTCGTGAAATCGAGCGAGTCCTATCGCCGTAAGTTGCGCGGCAAGAAAATCGCTTATGTCGCTCAGTCGGCTGCGGCGAGCTTTAACCCCGCCCACAAGCTGATCGATCAGTATTCCGAAGCGCCAATTCAACACGGTGTCATGTCGAATGCGGAGGCAGCGAGCGACGCGACGGAACTTTATCGTCGGCTGCAACTGCCCAATCCGGACGAGATCGGTTTCCGCTATCCACACCAAGTATCGGGCGGACAGCTTCAACGGGCGATGACGGCGATGGCCATGTCCTGCCGCCCTGATCTGATTATCTTTGACGAACCGACCACGGCCCTCGACGTCACCACGCAAATCGAAGTGCTCTCGGCGATCCGCGATGCGGTTGAGCAATTCGGCACGGCGGCGATTTACATCACCCACGACCTCGCGGTGGTGGCGCAGATGTCGGACCGTATTCAAGTCTTCAAACTCGGCGAAACGATTGAAGAGGCCGAGACCCGCAAGATGCTCTCGACCCCTGAAGAAGACTACACGAAATCGCTCTGGGCGGTTCGTAGCTTCAAGGCGACGGCGAAACCGAAACCCCCTGCCGATGAAGTCCCAATTGTCGAGCTTCGCAATGTCGATGCCGCGTATGGCGCAACGCCTGTGTTGTTCGATGTGAACTTCAAAATCCACAAGGGCCGCACGGTTGCGGTGGTTGGCGAATCCGGTTCGGGTAAGTCAACGGCGGCGCGCTGCATCACAGGTCTTCTGCCGCCGACCAAAGGCGAAATCCTGTTCAACGGCGAAGTGCTGCCTGCTGATTACCGTCGGCGCAACAAAGACCAACTGCGTCAGGCGCAGATGATTTATCAGATGGCCGACACGGCGCTGAATCC
>CAZXMX010000081.1:1977-11030 GCA_964641645.1 uncultured Neomegalonema sp. | reverse complement strand
ACCGATGTCGATTTTTAACCCGTATCGGGCGGCTTGAAATCCTGCTGCGCCGAGAGTGCAAGGCGATGACATTCCGCGAGCACCTCGTCCACCTCATGCTTTTGCCTTTGGCGATACCCCGGCGGCAGTCCGGGACGAAGAGGGCGCAACCGCCATTCTTTCGTCCGCTCGATCCGCGCGAGCAGCTTCGCCATGCGATGCGCTTGCCCTGGCAAGTCTTGCAAGGCGTTCATCAAAGCATTCATGCGAAGGCAAAGGCTCGACGCGCTGACCGCGTCATCGGGCGTTGGTTGCGCGCGGTTTTGGCGCTCTTGATACGCATACAAATCGCTCCGATCATAAATCGGATCGTCTGACCATAAATCTGTAATCCGCAGCTCAATCCCGTTCTTCCGTTTGGGCCGGTTGGGATAGAGATCAAAATTCTTACGCGGATCGGTCAACTTGAACGGTGGCGGTCCGCACCGCTCGCGTCTCTCCGCGCCCGATTTTTGCCGAGGCCGCCCCGACCGCATCGCGCGTTCCATCGCCATCGGCGCGGTCACGCCATGTACGAGTACAGCGACAAAGATTAGTCGCCGAAACGCCGACTCCGAGGGCCGCAACACAAACAAAATCGTCAACCGCTTGAACCGAGGCATCGTCTCAACGGATGCGCCAACCTCCAACTTCAACCACGTAAACAGCCACGCGACATTGCGCAGCAGAACGTCTTGATTGAGTTTCAGAGCGAGGGTCCAGTCCATTCGGTTGCGGTCTCCTGATATTGAACATAAAGTGAACAAATAGATCGAAATCAAAACCGATGTCAAGCGTTTCGAACCACCGCGCGCTCATCCCTTTGAAGCAGAAGCGCCTGACCGAGAGGGGGCGAATACGCTCTCGCCCTTAGGTGGTAAGCGTCCGGTAGACCGGTCGAAGCCTTGGGCGAATGTCGCGTTGGAGCTGTCCTCGATCGAGAACAACTCTAATTTAGGCGAGGACTCAGCGGTTGAGGGAAGACCAGAGCAGACGGCAAATTGCAAAAAGGGGCTCGACTGATTTCAGTCCCTTTGCTGTCGTAAAAAACGACGATCTACCGAGTTGAAGTTGGGACAGAATTTGACATCAAGGCTTTTGTAAACATCGTAAGATTTCGACGAACCTTTGACTGGAAATGTCGTTCTCGAAAAATGGGTTGAGGTCCGGACTTCCTCATTGGCAATGATCTCAACGGATGCGGGCGCTTCACAATGGTTTTCACGAGATACAGTTTAGGCAAGCGGCGCTCCATGAGTCCGCCAGCATCGCAGCAATAGCTCGGAGATCTCGGAAGCACTTCCTGCCCTTCCTTCCAAATCTGCACAGCTTCGAAGACGAAAAAGAGTTTTATCGGAACAATGTCTTCTCGGAATGCCAAGTTTGGGTCGCCGAAGAAAACCGGGAGCTTGTCGGCTTCTGCGCTTTCAGGGAAAATTGGGTCGATCATCTATACCTTCTTCCCACCCATGTCGGAAAGGCACTCGGCGCAGCGCTTTTGAGCAAGGCGAAGAAAAACCATGAATATCTGCAACTTTGGGTGTTCCAGCGGAATACCCGTGCCATAAAGTTTTACCGACGCCACGGATTTTTGAAAATCAGAGAGACGGACGGTTCATCGAACGAAGAAAAATGCCCTGACGCATTGTTTGAATGGCGCAAGCGACAGTAAATCTGAGTTTCCGGGATGGCCATCCTGGTAACTGGTAACAGTGCGATTGGCCGCGATCCCGACGCCCTGCGCGACTGTTTCGAGGCGACGGTTCTCCCGATGGATACCGCCGTGACCCGCGAGAACCGCAATCCGCTCCCACTTCCGGTTGCGACTTCAAACCCCTTGACCAAACTTCACAAGAACGCGAGGTAGGCGGCAGTCGACAATCCCGCCGGAGACACCCCGCCTGTGACGAGTCCCCTCCCTCATCATGCATCGGCCCAGTCCGGTGCCATTGTGGGGCCTCATTGGACAATTCCGGCGGTTCTGATCGCGTGCATGTGCGTCTCGATCCTATCAACGGACCTTTACACCCCCAGCCTGCCGCATCTCACACGCGTTTTTGGCACCGACCCTGGGACGGTTCAGATGACGATGAGCGCGAATTTTCTCGGCTATGCCATCGGGCCTTTTGCCATCGGTCCGTTGTCGGATCGGTTCGGGCGTAAACCGACCTTATCGTGCTGCATGGTGCTGTTTGCGCTCTTTAGTGTCGCTTGCGCTGTTGCACCGACCATCGAATTTCTGATCGGTGCGCGGATCGTGCAAGGTGCCGCAGCTTCGGTGGTTTCGGTACTCGGCGTTGTCATCATTCGCGATCTTTATTCTGGCCCCGATGCTCTCCGCGTTCTCAGTATTTATGGGGCCGCCATCGGCTTGGCACCGGCCTCCGGCCCGGTGATCGGCGGCTGGGTGCACGTGACATTGGGGTGGGAAGCGAACTTTTGGATTTTGGCGGTGCTTGGCGTGGTTGTTGCCGGGGCAGCATGGATTTTGGTGCCAGAGACGGCGCGGCGCACACCTCTCGATATTCGACTATCGATGCGTCGCTATGCTGGTCTGTTGAGCGACCCGCGCTTTGTCCTGCCGGGTCTGGCCATTAGCGCCGTTTTCGCCGGGCTATTCGCGTATATCACCGCCGGGCCTTTCTTGCTGATTGACCACCTTGGCGTCCCGACGGAACGCTACGGATATTATTACGGCGTTGGCGTTCTCGCTTATATCTTTGGGGCAGGTCTGGCGAACCAACTCGCGGATCGCGCGGCCCCCAGCCCTCTGATGCAGGCCGGTGTCGCGCTGTCTCTCCTCGGTGCGTTCATCATGGTCATTCTGGATGTCAGCGATCTGATCTCCCCGATCAGCATTGTCGTCGGGATGTCCGTGTTTTCGATTGGTCTGGGCCTGACCTTCTCGGCGGCACCCTTGGTGATGCTAGCGGATGTTCCAAAGCAGAGAGGCGCAGCGGCGGGCGTGCTGTTTGGTGCAGGCCAGAGTTTGGGCGCGGCGATCGGCGCATACTCGGTGGCGCAATTCTACAACGAAACGGCCACGCCGCTCGTACTCTCAATCCTGTTCTTTACCGGGATTGCCGCCTTCTTCGTGATCTGTGCGCAAGCCCGAACCGGGTTTCGAAGCGGGCTTTAACGCTTTTTCTTGAACGTCAACGCCATCGCGAGGCATTGCGCCAGAGCGTCTTCGTCAACGGCATCATCGGCCCCGAACACGATCGCCCGCGTCCCTTCATAGGGCAGGGCATCGGGTATCACCTCTTTGAAGCGCGAGACCAGCCCGGTATGGCAAATGAAGTAAACCGCCGCTTCATCGGGTTTTTTCGTCGTCCCCAGCCGCACCGTACTGCCGCTTTTGCTCTTTTCGGTCAGGTAGGCGGGTTGGCCCCATTTCAGCGTTTCCGTTAACGGCCCGACCCCGTCCGTCGAGGCGGCAACGTCAAAGATGAGGCTGCGCAGCGCGAGCAGGCGTTTCCGAACGGTTTCGGGGTAGGCCTCGAAGACGTCTTTCACGGCGGGATCATTGAATGTCTGCGCGTTCATAGGGACCTCTTTCACAAGAGCGTTCGCACAAATCTTAACGCCAAATCGCGAAACCCTCAAAGATGTGACCAGATAATCGCCGCCGTCCATCCCCTGTTAACGCTGTTGGTCTACCAAAACGTCAGGTTTCGCCTGCTTTTCTAAGAAAGCTGGTTGAGCCAATGATGAAACGCGTTTCGACCTGGGTGGCTCATCTATGCTGATTGATGTATCGAGCCCACCGCGCGGACTGGCAAGTGGACGTGGATTGCTCGCCGCGTATACGGCAACGATCTTCCTCAGCGCGTTTCTATTATTTTCCGTGCAGCCGATGTTTGCGAAGTTGGTCTTGCCAAGGCTTGGTGGATCGCCGGGCGTCTGGTCGGTCGCGATGGTGTTCTTTCAGTCGATGCTGCTGCTCGGTTATGCCTACGCGCATTTGCTGACGTCTCGTCTCTCTTTGCAAACCGCGTCCTTTGTCCATATCGGCGTGATGCTGGTCGCGTTCTTGGCGCTGCCATTGAGCATTCCGCAAGGCTGGGGCGCCCCGCCCGAAAGCGGACAGACGCTCTGGCTTCTGGGTCTCTTTGCCGTCGGAGTCGGATTGCCGTTCTTCGCCGTTTCGGCGAATGGCCCGTTGCTGCAAGCGTGGTTCGCGCGGTCGGGCCATGCCCACGCGGCGGACCCGTACTTTCTTTATGGCGCAAGCAATGTCGGCAGCTTCGCGTCACTGATCCTCTACATCATATTGATCGAACCGCAGTTCGGCTTGAGCAACCAGACGGTCCTTTGGAGCGCAGGATTCTTGCTGCTCGCCTTGGCGATCACACTTTGCGCGATCCTTGTGGCCCGCCGCGTTTCGCAAGTCACCGAAGCGGCTCCGGCGATGGCTTCCGCTCCCGCTGACGCCCCGACCTGGCGGGCGAGACTGCTCTGGATTGCGCTCTCGTTCATCCCCTCTGGTTTGTTGGTTGCGGTCACCGCGCATATCTCGACGGATATTGCGGCGGCCCCGTTCCTTTGGGTGATCCCGCTGGCGCTGTTCCTGCTGACTTTTGTATTAGCGTTCCAACGTGAGCAATGGTTGCCCGAACCGCTTCTGAGAAAAATGGTGCCGTTCGCGGCGGCGGCGATCTTGATCGAGATGTCGCTGTCCCTGATCCTCAATACCGTTGTGACGGTGGCCTTCCACCTCTCGTTCTTCTTCCTCGCGGCGCTCTACTGTCACACCCGCATGGTCGACATCCGCCCGAAAGCCGCTCACCTCACCGAGTTCTATCTCTTCATGTCTTTGGGCGGCGTGCTGGGCGGAGTCTTTGCCTCGCTCGTTGCGATGCACCTGTTCGATACGATCTTCGAGTACCCGATTTTGATCGCAGCAGCATTGCTGGCGCGCAAATCGATCTACACCGGCGGCGTTCGAGCCGCCGTGGAAGCCGGCGCGTTTGCCTTAGCCATAGGCGTTTCGTTCTGCCTTTTGGTGCAGGTTGGTGTCGCGGACGTTCCGCGCGACTCGATGTTGGTGCTGGGGCTTCAGATAGCTTTGCTGGCGCTGGGCATCGGGCAAGCCCTGCTGTATCGCGAGTCTGAACCTCGCGCGGTTGCCTGTACCGTCTTGTTCCTGCCTTTGGCGTTGTTGCTGACGCAGCTTCAGCACGACCTTTATTCCGAGCGCACGTTCTTCGGCAGCCTCTCGGTCCAAACCTCGGAAGAGGGCACGCACACAGCGATGTATCACGGCACGACCCTGCACGGTGCACAGCGCATCAGCGAGTTGGGTGCCGGAACACAGCCAACGCCACTTACCTATTACCACGAGACTGGCGCGATCCGTGCGACCCTTGCGGCGGCACAAGAACGCCGCGCCGGTAAAGCGAACAACATCGGCGTCGTTGGTTTGGGAACGGGCAGCTTGCTCTGCCACCGCAATCCAAACGAGACGTGGACGATGTTTGAGATCGACCGCAGCGTGGTTGATCTGGCTTCGAACCCGTCGCTCTTTGGCTTTGTCTCCGAGTGCGGTCCAGACACGGCGATGGTCGTCGGCGATGCGCGCATTACCCTCAGCGAGCCACAGCACGGCCCGTTTGATTACCTGCTGATCGACGCATTCTCCAGCGATGCGATTCCGGTTCACCTGCTGACCCGCGAAGCGTTTGAACTCTATGCGTCTCGTTTGACAGAAACAGGTATCCTCGCGGTCCATGTGTCGAACCGGAATATGGACCTCCGCTCTGTTGTGGGGCGGATCGCGAATGAGACCGGTCTCGTCGCTCGCACCGCCTTTTTCGGCGGAGAAGGCGAACCTTTAAGCAGCTATATCTATCCGAACCGAGTTGTCATTCTCGCCCGCGACGAGTCGCATCTCGGCCCGGTCATTCTGGGTGACAATCGCTGGACTGCCATCGACGACGACGGCGCAGAGCTATGGACGGATGATTACTCGAACGTCCTCAAGTTGCTGTTGCAGTAGGGTCGCGCTGTGGCGCGCGCTTGCCAAAAAAGAACGCGCGCCAACACGTCAGCACGTTACCCTTCGGCTGGAAGATACCGGAAGTGACCGACGATCTTAAAGTCGAAGAGCCGGTCTTCAATTTTGGTTCCTCTGCCGATGTTGTGAATCAACAAAGGCCGTTCGCGATCTTTACTGGCGTGGTGCGACACGATGCCAATGTGAGGCAAGTTGCGGGGCAATCGTTGAGTCACCAGATCGCCGGGTCGAAAATCAGAACCTTTCGTTCCGGTGTTGAGCCGTGCATTCTGCCGCGCAAAAAACCTCTCCATATTTGGTACGCGGCGGTGGTCGATATTCTTGTCTGGTCGTTTCAGGCCCCAGATTGCTGGATAGGCTTTAAAGGCCTGCCTCATATCCTCATGGATGATTTGCTGAAGGTCGATCCCAAACGCCTCGCGGTAGGCGCGGATCACCACATCGGTGCAGACCCCTGTTCGCAGCGGAATATCGCCCATCGGATATTTCAGAGCTGCATAGGCCCCGTCATATTCCACTGTTTTCCCAACCTGTGCTTCGGCGGCGGCAATCAGTTTGGTTGCGTCCGCCGTGGGGAAAGCGAAGGGCTTTCGCGAAAACTGTGGCGGTTTTGCCTGCGCAAATGCTGTGTTCAATCTTGGCGAAGCCAAGCCAGCCCCGACCAACCCGGCACTCGCAAGCGAGAAACAGACCTTTCGACGTGAAATCATAACCCCTCCCATCCCGAAACCACCCTTGCAATTAATCGCGGCATCAATGCGATCAGTCTGCTGGGTTCTTAGAATGTGATTTTGGTCGTGTCGGTGTGGTGTGGCCGGTCATGTCGTTGACGCTATCCGCGCTCCCGACTCGTAAAGGGTGACAAGCCTCGCGCGTTATGGTTCAATTTGGGACAACCGCAGAGAGGGCCTCTCATGGAAGTTTCAGGCACACCGAGCGACACGTCCTCAAAGAGGGGTCGCCAAGGCGATTCCTTCGCAGCAATGATCCACAAAGAAAGCGCTGAAACGCTGGATGGGCAACGGGCCTTTTCCTCGGCGAGAGCCTCACACGCGGCGGATTTAGCCGCAGGGTTTGGCGCGGTATCGCCGGATTTCGTCTCTGCGTTGGGCGAAGGCATCCTTGATGCCATTGCACTTGGCGAAGGTGCCGCTGACGAGATGCAGCGTTTCGAGGAAAAGAAGAACCATCGTTAAGCGGGTTGCCGTGCGCCGGATGCGCTCACTGATGCTGCCGCTATCAACTTCACCGAAGCGTTGAGAGAAAAGCGTTGCTCAATCTGAACGGTTTGCCGGTCTCACGCTAGCCTCTCACCGTTGCTCAACACTTCACGGGAATCTTCATATTCCGTTAGTGGTCTTTTCACAGCACCCGTGTTAGGCGGCACCCCCACCGTAAATATGAGGAGCGGTTTTGTATGGCGTTCGATTCCGACTTCTTGAAAAAATTTGCGGAAGGCAGCCGAGAAAAGGCGGTCTCAGCTCTCAAAAAGCCGGAGCCTTTCAGTGCCAGCGAAATACGCACCGAGGTTCTCTCCGGCCTGACGGTTGCGCTTGCTCTTGTCCCCGAGGCAGTCGCCTTTGCGTTTGTTGCGGGCGTGCATCCGCTTGTTGGTCTCTATGCCGCGTTTATCGTTGGTCTCATCACCGCGTTGTTCGGCGGTCGTCCCGGCATGATTTCTGGTGCAACGGGCGCGCTTGCGGTGGTGATGGTGGCGCTGGTGGCGCAACACGGCGTCGAGTATCTGTTCGCGACCGTCGTCCTCATGGGTATTCTTCAGATTCTCGCCGGGGTATTCCGCCTCGGTAAATTTATCCGGCTGGTGCCTCATGCGGTGATGCTGGGTTTTGTCAACGGCCTTGCCATCGTCATTTTCCTTTCGCAGCTCACGCTATTTAAGGTTCTTGGCCCGAATGGGCCGACGGAAGAATGGCTGACAGGCACGCCGCTCTATTTGATGATCGGCCTGATTTTCTTGACGATGGCCATCATCTGGTTCTTGCCAAGGATCACGACGGCCATTCCCGCACCGCTGGCCGGGATTGCGATCGTTGCCTTGCTTGTCATTCTCTTTGGCATCGAAGTGCCGCGCGTCGGCGATATGGCCTCAATCAGCGGAGGCTTGCCGCAGCTCCACGTGCCGATGGTGCCGATGGACTTCGAGACACTGAAGATTATTTTTCCCTACGCCCTGATCCTCGCAGCGATTGGCCTCATCGAGAGCTTGCTGACGTTGAACCTCGTCAACCGGATGGTCGGCACCAGCGGCGGCGCGAGTAAAGAGTGCTTTGCGCAGGGTCTCTCCAACACCGTCACCGGGTTCTTCGGTGGCATGGGCGGTTGCGCCATGATCGGTCAGTCGATGATCAACGTCCGTTCCGGCGGGCGGCGGCGATTGTCGGGCATCGCAGCGGCGCTGTTCCTCCTTGCCTTTATTCTGTTCGCCTCGCCCCTGATCGAGCAAATCCCCCTCGCGGCCTTGGTCGGCGTCATGTTTATGGTCGTGATCGGCACTTTCGCGTGGAACACCTTCAAGATCATGCGCGTGGTGCCGCTCCACGCGACCTACGTGATGTTACTCGTGACCTTCGTGACGGTTTGGAAAGACCTTGCGGTGGCCGTTGTGGTCGGTGTGATTGCCTCGGCGCTGCGCTATTCGTGGGAGAATGCGACGCGCATCTCCGCGAAATCAGAGATCAATGAAGAGGGCGACAAGGTCTACCGCGTTGAAGGCCCGCTATTCTTTGGCTCCGCTTCGTCCTTCACTGAGCTGTTCACACCCGAAACCGATCCCGACAAAATCATCGTCGATTTCGCAGACAGCCGCGTCGCCGACCAATCCGCACTGTCGGCCATTGAGGGAATCTCGGCGATGTATAACGAAGCCGGAAAGTCGATCCGGCTGCGGCACATCTCCCACGACTGCTATCGCCTGCTGTCGCGCACCGGCCTGATCTTTGACGAAGCCGATGACGATCCCGATTACGAAATCGCCACGGACTACTCGGTGAAGGTTGGC
>CAZXMX010000081.1:0-1877 GCA_964641645.1 uncultured Neomegalonema sp. | reverse complement strand
GGCCTACAGGTCGCGAAAGAGCTACATGATTTCATCGAAACCGAGGCGCTGCCCGGCACCGGTGTTGACAGCGCAGCCTTCTGGCAGGGCTTTTCGGAAATCATCCATGAGCTGACCCCGAAAAACCGCGCGCTGCTGGACAAGCGCCTCGACCTGCAAGCCAAGCTCAACGCCTGGCACAAGGCCAATCCCGGCAAGCCGGACATGGCGGCCTATAAGGCGTATCTGACCGAGATCGGCTATCTGGTCCCCGAAGGCGCAGACTTTTCCGCCGATCCTCAGAATATCGACTACGAGATTTCAACGCTCCCCGGCGCGCAACTCGTGGTGCCCATCACCAATGCTCGTTATGCGCTCAATGCCGCCAATGCGCGTTGGGGCAGCCTGTACGATGCGCTCTATGGCACCGATGCGATGGGCGATTTGCCATCGGGCAAAGACTTTGATGACAACCGAGGCGACCGGGTCGTCGACTGGACGATGGGCTTCCTCGACGACATTGCTCCGCTGCACGGGTCAAGCTGGTCGGGTCGTTCAGGCTTTTCGATTGAGGGCGAAAAACTCCGCGTTCACATGAAGGGCGGCGAAGTTCTGCGCCTCGACGATGAAGCGCAGTTCGTCGGCTACAACGGCGATACGGACAACCCGACCGAGATCCTGTTGCGCAACAACGGTTTGCACATCGCGTTACAGATCGACCGAGAGAACCGCATCGGCAGCCGCGATGCCGCCGGGATTGCTGATGTCGTGATGGAGGCCGCCGTGTCGACCATCTGCGACTGCGAAGACTCCGTCGCCTGCGTTGATGCCGAGGATAAAACCCTCGCCTACCGCAACTGGCTTGGCCTGATGAGCGGCGAGTTGGAAGACTCATTCGAAAAGGGCGGCAAGACCATGACCCGCCGCCTCAACCCCGACCGCGAATACCTATCGCCGACGGGCGGTGTCATGCGCCTGCATGGGCGTTCGATGCTGCTGGTCCGCAATGTCGGTCACTTGATGACGAACCCGGCGATCCTCGACCGCGACGGCAAGGAAGTCTTCGAGGGGCTGATGGACGGCGTCATCACCGCGCTGATCGCAATGCATGATCTGCTGAAAGAGCAGGGCAACCGCTATCGCAACTCCCGCGCGGGTTCGGTCTATATCGTCAAACCCAAGATGCACGGCCCCGAGGAAGCCGCCTTCACCGACGAAATTTTTGGCCGCGTCGAAGACCTGCTCGGCATGGCGCGCAACACGCTCAAAGTCGGCGTGATGGACGAGGAGCGCCGGACAACGGTGAACCTCAAAGAGACCATCCGCGCGGTGAAAAGCCGCGTCTTCTTCATCAACACCGGGTTCCTCGACCGGACTGGCGACGAGATGCACACCTCGATGGAGGCGGGTCCGATGATCCGCAAAGCCGAGATGAAAGGCAGCGAGTGGATCGCGGCCTATGAAGACTGGAATGTCGATGTCGGCCTCGCCTGTGGCCTGCGCGGCAAAGCTCAAATCGGCAAAGGCATGTGGGCGGCACCGGACCGGATGCAGGCGATGCTCGAAGAAAAGATCGGTCACCCCAATGCAGGCGCAAACACCGCATGGGTGCCATCCCCCACGGCGGCAACGCTTCACGCGACCCACTATCACCGCGTCGATGTCATTGCGCGGCAAGAAGAATTGGTCGCCGCAGGTCCACGTGCCTCGCTCGACGGCTTGCTCGCAATCCCGCTCGCGGCAAACACGAACTGGCCAGATGACGATCTGACTGCTGAGTTAGAGAACAATGCGCAAGGCATCTTCGGCTATGTCGTGCGCTGGATCGACCAAGGCGTCGGCTGTTCCAAAGTTCCTGACATCAACGACATCGGCCTGATGGAAGACCGCGCCACGCT
>CAZXMX010000080.1:0-13948 GCA_964641645.1 uncultured Neomegalonema sp. | reverse complement strand
TCGATGTATATAGGCGTCAAAAGGCGTTTTATGCAAACAATCTACGAATATTCATCAAAAACGATTTCGATGAAGTCGTCGCTTGGAGCGGCAATTGCCTATGCGATGAAACTGCACGATGGCTTGACCGTTTTTCTTAAAGATGGCCGCGTCGAGTTCGACAACAACGCTGTTGAAAACACGATCCGCCCGATTGCCTTACTTCGGAAGAATGCGCTATTCGCTGGTTCTGAAGTTGGCGGTCGCAACTGGGCGATTATGGCGAGCATCATCGGCACTTGCAGAATGAACGGTGTCGAACCTTATGCGTACCTGATATGGCTGCTCGAAAGGATGGCAGCGGGACATCCTCGAAGCGAGTACGACAAGTTGCTACCTTGGCATTGTCCAAAGGGCCGACACAGCATCGAATAGACTTCGCAAATTCAGGATTGCCGAACCCGCCCGGTTTCGCCGGGCGGGTTTAAGGCACGTCGGCGTATTCCATTCGAAGAACTCGCTCATGTTTGGGTAGTGGGACGCTGATCCACTTCTCTTAGCGAACGGAAAAATTAGCCATGACGGGCCCAAGACGGAAAGGATTGGCGGCTTTGGTCTGAGAGTTCTGGCTTTAGGATCACGCCCCCCGTCCGTCGCACTTTGCATTCTATCGACCGGGTTTTCGACCTGAGTAGCAGCAATGCTCATTTGACAGATTACTTTAGCCATATGGGACGCCCACGAAAGATTGCGCTACCCTCGGCGCTCTCGGAGTCCGGCAACTTGCATGAACTTCGGATTCTTGCAGTTATTTGAAACACTGAAGGTCGATGGAGTTTGTTCTCTACCCCAAATCTTGTTTCCAGCCTTACGCGGGTTTGCCAAGAAGAAAGAATTTCGTTCGGAAATGTATCGATCGATCGCCGATTTCATTTCGGCTTTGGACTGATAGTTGCTGTTGTGGATCACCGACTGAGACATGCCGCTGAAAACCGACTCGATAACGTTCAGAAACTGAGCGCGAGCAGGCAGCGGTCATAGTTTGACGATCGGCGATTGAAAGGTGCTGCGATAGTCCTTCGAATTTACTCGCTCGACTTCCGCCAGAAATCTCCGTGAGGAGTGCCACGATGCTGCATCCCAAGAAAGATAGAGGCGTCCACAATCCCAATACTTATCTAGTAGCACATGTAGCAGACGGATCATTTCCTCGGTGTCTTTTCTCTCAGAATAAAAGTGGGTGATCTGATTGGAAGTCAGTTCAAGCGCCGCAGTGACAATGATGTGCCCTTTGGAATCCTGATATTGGGGCACAGTCGGGATCTCTCCCCGCCTTACTCTGCGCCGTCCACCACGTTCTCGCACTGATACTGGGCCGTATTCATCGATCGAGAAAAAGCGATCCAGCGGGCGAAGCCTCCTTAACGTACGGGTAATTGCTTTTAGTTTCTCGCGATACTCTGGATCGTTGCTGGTTAGGACTTCCCTTGTCTTGCGAAACGCAAACCCTTCGGATTTGATCATCCGGCAAATGCCGTTTTTCCCAATCAGCGTTCCATGCTCGAGCAGAACATCGTGTAGTAGATCAATCGTCCACGTCGTCCGGTTTATGCCAAAGTCACTGGGCGGAGCGTGCAACACAGCAAAGAGCCGTTCCTTAAGGAGGCGGTCTTCATACCTGCTGGGGCGCTTGCGTCTCGAAAGGAGCGTTTCGCGCTCGCCCTGCCGCCACCGCCCAAGGACCCTTCTTGGCCACCGGTCGCCGCAACTCATGAACTCGGAGATCAGTTCTGGGCGAATCCCAATTAAACTAAAAGTGATAATGAGCGCTCGATCGCGATAGGTTCTTTTTTCCTCCCGTAGCCTTGGAAGAACGTGCGTCTTAAATTCCTTACGCTCACTTCGAGGAATTAAGCCGATTAGGCGTTCGTCTTCGTATTCTTGCCGTTGAACGTGCGCCATAAGCATGATCGTCGACCGCTCAATTTGGCAAAGTCGCATGTTTTCCGTGGCAAGTTCGACGACATAGTCAAACTGCTCGCTCTGAGTTTTATCACGACTCTTAGGCATGCAACATGGTACCACAGAAGCGACTGCACTGCGCCTGTATGGCATTGTAGCGCACGGCAAGTCTGCGGCGGACACAAAAACCAATTAAATTGAAACTCTTGCTTTCTATATTGGCCGGAAGGCCAATATAGCTGCCTACTTGGGCTGCAGGAAGACGTTAAATTGGGGGTCAGATGCAACGCTTACGTAAAAGACACGTGAAGATCGTGTTGTTTATGCTCGCTTGCGTCGTCGGATCGCGCTCCGATGAGAGCGCGTTAGCGTGTGTTGCGAGTCCAACCGAAAGGATCGCTTTGTGAACGTTTGGAAGGGGCGGGCATTGACGTGCGGCGTGGTTGCGTTGGGCGTGATTATTTTCGTCGCGTTGGGCTTACCCTTACCGTTTTTGCTTGGCCCCATGTTCGCGTGTTTGATTGCCGCTTTGGTTCGAATGCCTGTGGTCGGTTTCGGAATTGCCGGGGATGCGACACGAACGATCCTCGGCGTTGCGGTTGGTGCATCCATCCAACCGGAGTTATTTGATCGCGTTGGGGATATGGCGGTGACGCTGGCTCTGACACCTTTGTTCGTCATGATGATCGGATTGATTGGCTATCCTTATTTTCGCAGGTTCTGCGGGTTCTCCAAACCGACGGCTTATTTTTCGGCGATGCCCGGTGGTTTGCAGGATATGATTGTTTTTGGTGAGGAGGCCGGTGCCGATGTGCGGGCATTGACTTTGGTTCATGCCACGCGCGTTCTTGTCATTGTCTCGGTGGCTCCCTTTTTGATGGAGGCGTTTTACGGCGCAGAAGTGTCAGGACAACCCGCGCCGGGTGTTCCCCTTCTTGAAACGCCGCTCATGCAAGGTCTCATCATGTTCGCCTGCGCCATTATCGGTTGGCGGGGCGGAAAGCGCATCGGATTGTTTGGCGCGTCGATTGTTGGGCCGTTGATCCTTGCCGGAGCAGCAAGCCTATCCGGTATATTGACGCAGCGCCCCCCTATGGAGGCCATCATCGTCGCGCAGTTATTCATCGGTGCAGGGGTTGGCGTCAAATATGTTGGCGCGACGTTACGCGAATTGCGCGGGACGATCCTTGCTTCGCTGGGGTTCTGTGTCCTGCTGGGAATTATCGCCTTCGCATTCGAGGGCGTCATTACGATCTTTGGGCTGGCGCCGCCCCTTGAGGCGTTCTTGTCCTTCGCGCCCGGTGGGCAAGCCGAGATGGCATTGCTTGCGCTTGTTGCTGGGGCGGACGTGGCCTTTGTCGTATCGCATCATCTCGTGCGGATTATCGTCGTGATCCTTGGCGCGCCTTTGGTGGCGCGAAGGTTATGAGACAGCGCTAAGAAATAAGGGGGAACCAGTCATCGCGAAGGCGGTCACCATCCGTCATGCCGTGACCGGGGAAGGGCGGTGAGGTTTTGCCGGGCCGCGTGATGAAGCGTGCGTCATCGCCGACCAATCGTAAGGAAAATGCTCGTCGTCTCGTGTTGCTGAGATTGCCACGCGCACCGTGAAGGGTCTTATAGTGAAATGCGACCGCATCACCGGGCTGCATTGGCCATTCGAGGATTTGATACTTGTCGGGTTCACCATCCGGGTTTGGGACGGCGATGTAGTCTTCTTCGTTGGGGTAGAAGCTATCTTCATGCAGCCATTTGGTTGGCAGGACCGGTTTGGGCCACCGATGCGAACCAGCGATTAAGCGTAAGGAAGCATCACTGACGGGATCAACGGGCACCCAAAAGCTGACGGTCTGTTCGCCGTCTACAAAGTAATAGGGGGCGTCTTGGTGCCACGGCGTTGGCTTTGATGTGCCCGGTTCTTTTACCAGCACGTGATCATGGAACACCTGTACGTTGGTCGAACCCATCAATGCCGCCGCAGCTTCGGCTGCCTTGGATTTTTGAACGACGTCGGCGAATTCGGGAATGCGTTGCCAGTTGCAGTAGTCGTCAAAAAATCGTCCGGCCTCTCCGTCTAGCAGATTTTCAGCGGCATAGGGTCCGGGCTCGGCCATGTTGCGTTCGATACCTGCACGGATCGTCTCGACCCAATCGGAAAATAAGTCTGGCAACAACACGGCACCGTCGCGGTGATAGTCGTCGATCTGTTGCGCCGAAACGGACATCGCCTAATCCAGCTTCTTCATGAGCCAGAGCGCGACCGTCAACGCATCGCTGCCATTTGCACTTTCAGCTGGGATTTCTTGATAGCTCTCTGGCGAAAGCCCTGACGCTTCGCCCATCTCTTCGATCTCAGCGCGTGAAAAGCCTAGGCGTCGGTGAGCATGGCTCTCGCGGAGGGCCTCCGCATCGTGCGGGGCAAAATCAACGACGAGGAGCGGGCTGTCTTTTGACAGAACCCGCGCGGCTTCTGCGAGCGCAAGAGACGGTTCTACGAGGAAGTGTAGCACCTGATGCAAAATTGCGCCGTCAGCGCTGTTCGCGCGATCAGGGATTGCGAGAATATCCTCTTGGCGCAGTTCGGCATGGTCGATATTGGCGGCGGCCAACCTGGCCCGCGCGAGCGCGAGCATGGGTTGGTTCACATCATAGCCGATGCCTGACGTGTATCGATCCGCAAAAAGCTCCAGCATTCTGCCCGTGCCTGTGCCCAAATCAATGAGGCGAGAGAACTTGTCGCCCTCTGGGGTGAACATTTCTCGCGCGGCTGCTTCGACGGCGGCCTCGGGCGCGTGCATGGAGCGAAGCTCATCCCAATGGCTCGCGTTTTCTTCGAAATAACTTTCGGCGAGTTCTGCCCGTCGGGCGCGGATATGCTCCAGCCGATGTTGGTCGCGATCCAAAACTGAACCTTCTGTCGACAACGCCTCCAGCGCAAAATGTGCGAGCCGTGAACCGAAACCATCGCGGGTCAGTCGGAAAAAGGCCCAACTGCCCTCGCGTCTTCGTTCAATCAATCCGGCATCTGTCATCAACTTGAGGTGGCGTGAAATGCGGGGTTGGCTTTGCGCGAGGACTTGGGTCAATTCGCTGACGGCAAGTTCGTCACGCGACAAAGCATGGAGAATTCGCAGGCGCGTTTCTTCGCCTGCCCCGCGAAGGGCGTCGAGCACCCGATCCAGCTTTTCTCCCGCTTCCATACGCCGCATATGGCCTATGAAAACGGCGGGACGCAAGGCGATGCGGGGCTAAATAGCAACGATGATGCGCCTAAGTGACAAAACGCTTTTGATCCAGCACGTTTCCAACGTTAGACTTTGAGCTTGGAACGAGGGACAGGGTTGAGTCGAATGGGTATTTCAGTTTTTGGTCGGTGGTCCGGTTTACGCGCTTTGCCAGCGTTGGCCACGGTTTTGGTGATTTCGGCTTGTTCGAATTCGGTGATCCCCGAAGAGGGAAGTGACCCCCTCGAAAGCTTCAACCGGACGATGCACAAGTTTAACAAAGGTGCCGATACGGCGGTTCTGCGCCCCCTGTCGAAGGGTTATGAGTATGCCGTACCCGAGACAATCAAGCATGTAGTGAACAACGAAGTCCGCTATGTTCAACTGCCTGTCACCTTCGCGAACACGGTGCTTCAAGGTGATGTTGAGCGTGCAGGCGATACCGCAGCGCGGTTTTTCGTGAATTCGACGATCGGGGGTATCGGCTTGCTGGATCCGGCGACGGAAATGGGCATTCCTGAACACAGCGAAGATTTTGGCCAAACACTGGCGGTCTGGGGTGTTGGATCGGGCCCGTATGTCGAATTGCCATTGCTGGGGCCATCGACGATCCGCGATGGCGTATCACGCGTTGGTGATGCCGCACTAAATCCGCTCACCTATGTTGGATCGGGAACAACCACGGCTATTGTGAAGGCGGCAGAGACTCCCGTCCGGATTGTCGATACACGGTATCGCTTTAGCCCCTTGATTGACGAAGTTTTGTACGAAACTGACGATAGCTACTCCGTTGTCCGAAATACGTACCTTCAGCGCCGCAGGAACGCCATATTGAATGGCCAAGTTACCGAAGAGGTGCTGCCCGACATCTATGAGGCGGAACCTTTCTAAAGGTGTCTTTCTTTATCGGATACCAAGAGGATACGAAGAGGTTTGCTATGAAACGCCGTGCTTTTATGTCGCTTGCTGGGGCCGCTGCCCTTTCCGTCGCACTGCAGGCGGGCAATGCTGTTGCTGCATCACCTGAGGCAGCGCGGGCGCTTGTACAAAGCGTCAGCAATCAGGTCATTAATCTGATCAAACAGCCGGGCGTTGCCTCGTCCAAAGCGCCTCAACTGAAAGCAATCATGCAGCAGCATGTGGACATGCGACAAGTCGCAGGCTTTGCCTTGGGCCGCTATGCGCGCGGAGCCAGCCCGGCGCAACGCGACCGCTATGTCGAAGTTTATTCCGATTACGTCGCGCGTGTGTATGCGAACCGCTTTTCTGAGTACGGCGGCGAAACGATTACCGTCAGGGGCGCTCAGGATGTGGGCCGCAAAGGCGTGTTCGTGAACAGCACCGTCGATTTCAACGGCCAGACCGTGAATATTGGCTGGCAGGTTCGCGAGAACCGTAGCGGTGCACTGAAGATCGTCGATATCAATGTCGATGGGCTGTCCATGGCTGAAAGCCAGCGCTCAGAATTCACACGGATGATCTCTGAGCTGGGCGGCGATGTTGACGCCTTTACGACCCGGCTTCAAACGCTGGGCGTCTGAACCACTCGACTGATTGTCAGCTTACAAATGCCATAGCGCCTCTCATCAACCGGTGAGAGGCGTTTTTCTGTCTTGGGCGTTTCATCTGCATGGGTCTCGTGGATGATGATGGCTCCATCTGACAACCACCCACCATCAAGCGCCGCGAGAATGGCTTTGTCGCCGAGGCTTTGGTGATAGGGCGGATCGAGAAACAAGAAATTGAACGGCTCAGTTTTATTTTCACCGAGACGGGTCGCGTCGCGGCGGTAAATCTTGGTCTCGCCGATCACTTCAAAGGTTTCGATGTTTTGCCGAAGGAGCGCGCGGGCTTCGGCGCCGTCATCGACAAACTGGACACGCGCTGCGCCGCGAGAAAGTGCTTCTAATCCCATCGCACCCGTTCCCGCAAAAAGGTCGAGCACGCGCGCACCCTCCAGGTCAGGATAGTCACCGTGGGCGATTAAGTTGAAGACGGCTTCACGTAAGCGATCTGAAGAAGGGCGTAGACGTGCCAAGCCGCCATCGCCCTTTGGCCCTGCAATGGCTCGGCCCTTGAAGCGTCCACCAACGATCCTCATAATTTTGCTTCATGCGCACAAGCAAGCGCGCGCCGCGCGAATTCTAGTGCTTCATCGGGATCATCAAGGGCGCTTTCGGGCAAGCGCCAATAGGACATCTTTGATGACTTTCCTTTTGCCTCATAGACAAACGGCGTTGAGCCTTCGGCGTCCAAGTCTTTTGCAAATTCGCCCGTTGCTTTGATCATGATTTCATCCGACAAAATCAAAGCGAACATGATGCCTTCTGCGTAAACTCCTGCACCACCGAACATCTTGCGATGAGAGAGAGGGCCGAGATCGGCGAACAGGTCTTTCGCTTGTTCGATGGTCTGGTCAAGGCTCACAACAGCGCGTCCAGCGCGTTGATTAGTCGAGATACATCTTGTTCCCGTGTATAGTGCGTCATGGAAACGCGCATAACGCCGATTTCAGGATCGAGGCCAAGAGCTTCGACCAAGCGGCGGGCGTAGAAATCATTCGCGCCGGTGATAAATCCGCTCTCGCCTAAAGCGGCCTCCATTTTGGGAGGCGGCAGCTTTGAAGGCATAAACGCGACGGTGGGGGCGCGGCGTGCGTCGGCAACATCTGAGCCGATTAAACGCGCATCCGGATGCTGGCTCAGGAATTCCAGTAGCGGCGCGACGATTGCGATCTCTTGCTGGCGCCACAGTGCTGAGACGGCACGGGTTTGACCATGCAGGTCGTTGGCTTCAACGCCATGATGGGCCGCGAGAACCTGAATATAATCGAGTGTTCCAGCGGTCGCGGCGACTTGGGCATGGTCTGGGCCAGCGGGGTTGAGCTTTGACGTTGGCGAGCCTGCGTTGAAATAATGGGATTGATTGCTGAGGCGATCCAGCAGGGGAGTCCGCACGGTCATCAGCCCTTGGTGAACGCCATACACCTTGTAGAGGCTGAACATATACACGTCTGCGCCGAGGTCGTTGACGTCGCAAATCTCATGGGGTGCCCAAGAGACGCCATCAACAACACTCCATGCACCTGCTGCGCGGGCCGCCGCAGTGAGTTCTGCGACCGGGTTTTCTTCCCCGGCAAGGTTCGAGCAGTGGGTGAAAGTCACCAGTTTCGTCTTATCCGAGAGCAAGGTGTGAAAATCTGCTGGATCGAGTCTTCCGGTCTCGGGGCTGACCTTCCATTCACGGATTGTCATGCCGAGATCGTCGGCCATTCGCCGCCAAACACCGGAATTGGCCTCGTGGTCTTGATCTGTAACGATGATCTCGTCGTCCGCACTGAGCAGGGGCCGAAAAGCGTGAGACAGCGTGTAGGTGTTGGCCGATGTCGAGGGGCCAAAGGTGACTTCTGACGGTGTTACCCCGAGCGCTTCGGCCCAGCGCGACCGTGCCGTATCCATCGCATTTCCTAAGGCTCCGCTGGGGCCGACGCCATAGGGCTGTACTTTTGTGAGGTAGTAGCCCGTCAGCGCATCGATTGTTTGCGTCGCAGGAAAAGAACCGCCTGCATTCTCAAAATGCGTCCAATCCGCCGCTTCTGCCGATGAAAAGGCCGGAAATTGCGCGCGGACAAAGTCGAGGTCGAGGGAAGGGGCGGGCATAATGTATCCTGTTCGGCAATAAGGGTTCTTCTTGCCATGGACCATCTGAAACGAAAAGGGGCCGCGCTAAGCGCAGCCCCCGTGGAAAGGTCTTTCCGAGCCAAACGGCGTCAGGAGTCAGCAGCCTCAGTTAAGAAGCGCGCCTCAGTCACCATCTCTCCGGCCAGATTGACCGTAAATCCACTAGACATTGGACCACCTCCTCTCACTAAATTTCCGATACAAGGAGCGTGACCTAAGACGAATCGCTTTGCAAGCGCGAAAAATGGAACAGGACACTATGTCATACGCAGAACTCGACATGCTCATCGACGGCAAATGGACCAAAGGTTCGGGCGCACCGATGGATGTTCTCAACCCCGCCACTGAAGAAGTGCTGGGACAACTGCCGACCGCCACCGATGCTGATCTTGATGCAGCCGTTGAGGCTAGTGCGCGCGGATTTGACGCGTGGAGCGACATGACGGCGCTCGCACGGCAGAAAGTCATGGAAAAGGCCGCGCGTTACATTGAAGACAATGTGGATCAAATCGCGCGCGATTGTACGTTAGAGCAGGGCAAGCCGTTCATCGAATCCAAGATGGAACTCGGCTTCGTCATTGATGCGATCCGCTGGTACGGTGAAGAAGGCAAACGAGCCTATGGCCGCCTGATCCCATCGCGCTTTCCCGGCACACGCCTGATTGCAACCAAAGAGCCAGTCGGCCCGACATGCGCGTTCGTTGCTTGGAACTTCCCCGGCGTGAACGTGATCCGTAAAATCGCGGGTGCTCTTGGTGCTGGTTGTTCCATCGTGTTGAAGCCGTCTGAGGAAACACCATCGACAGCCATTGCGATTGCTCGGGCTTTCCAAGAAGCGGGCGTGCCGGATGGCACCGTCAATATCGTCTTTGGCGATCCCGCTTCGGTATCGAGTCGCGTCCTCGCTTCGGATATACCGCGCAAAATGTCGTTCACCGGTTCGACGGCAGTCGGCAAGTTGCTTGCGCGTCAAGCCGCTGAAACCCTGAAGCGCTGTACGATGGAGCTGGGTGGTCATGCCCCAGTGCTCGTGTTCGACGATGCCGATGTTGAGGCCGCAGCGAAAGCAGCGGCGGCGACCAAATTCCGCAATGCTGGTCAGGTTTGCATCTCGCCAACGCGCTTCTACGTCCAAGAAAAGTCCTACGGCGATTTCGTTGATGCGTTTGAGGCAGCGGCCAAGGCCGTCAAGGTTGGGAATGGGCTGGACGAAGGCACACAGATGGGACCGCTCGTTGCGGACCGCCGGTTGCCGATCATGCAGGACTTCGTAGACGACGCCGTTTCTCAGGGCGCGACCTTGGTGACCGGGGGTAAGCGCATCGGCAACCAAGGCTATTTCTACGAGCCAACATTGCTCAAAGACGTTTCCGAAGATGCGAAGATCATGAATGAAGAGCCGTTCGGTCCCGTCGCGCCTGTCACGACGTTCAAAACGGAAGAAGAGATCATCAAACGTGCGAACAAGGTGAAGGTGGGTCTCGCCTCCTATGCCTTCACCAGCGATGGCGAACGCGCGAACCGCCTCGGCAAAAAGCTGAATGCGGGAATGATCGGAATCAACTCGATGAACGTTTCCACGCCTGAATCGCCCTTTGGTGGGGTGGATGAGAGTGGCTACGGTTCCGAGGGTGGCATTGAAGGTCTCGATGCGTACTTGCGGACCAAGTTGGTCAGCGAAACAGGGGTTTAATTTTGGACGACCCCACATCATGTGTGGGGTCTCCTTTTAACGAGTAGGCTGAGTATCATGCCACAAAACCACCATCCCGGTTTGTCCCGATTTCTGCCGAGCACCGGCGGGGTGGCCTTGTGGTTCTATGTGCTGGCTTTCGCCGTTTTACCTGCGCTGCTGGCTTATAAGGGTTGGGTCTACATCCTTGGGACGGTATTGTTTGCCGTCGGTCTGCGGCCTCACGTAGAGGCGGCGGTCGAAGGGCGGAAGGTTTGGTTTGGATATCATTCTAAACGCCGCAAAATCGGGCGCAATTTCCATCTACAATTGGGTGAAACCTTCGCGGTCAAGTTGGCCGGTTGGAGTTTGATCCTTCTGACCTTGCTTGGCGTACCGGTGGTTGCCTTCATTATCCAAAAGCAAGGCCAAGTGTTCTTGACCCAGTTTGAAGAGCGTTTGCCGGTCATCTTGGAAGCCTTGCGAGATGTCCTTGGGATTGCTCATGACAAGCTGCCGACCGTGTTCCCAGAAGTAGATGAACAGGGCGGTTCGGGCTGGAGTGGCCTGACGGCGCTACTGACGGCCACCTTCGGGGATGTGGCGACCGAGTTCAAAGACTCGGCGAAAGATTATGCCAAAGACGGCATTAAGCTGGTGGGTGTTCTGTTGGCCGATTGGGTCAAGCTGGTGATTTCAGCGATCATCATTGGCACGATGCTCGGCAGTTGGAAAAAAGAAGTCGAGATGCACCGCGAGGTGATCTCGCGCGGGATCAAAGAGCCACAACTCCGCGCGAATGTGCTGCGGTATGGTGAGCTGTTCCAAGAAGGCATCAGCCTGTTTATGATCGGCTATCTCGAAGTCGCGATCACGTTGTCCTTCATCTATGTCATTGCAATGGTTGCGTTGCCCTTGGGGCTGGGTTTCGGGACCATTTTGTTTATGGCGGTGGTTCTCGGGTTTGTGACGGCAGTGCCGAAAATTGGCGGCATCCTGAGCATGTTCCTCGCCTTCTTCCTGATGTTTACGAACATTCAGCCGGGGCTGGGTTGGTTTGGGTATGAAGTCATCAGCTTTGGTTGGGGCTGGGATGTTATCATCCGCACCGCCATCATGATGGTGATCGCCAAGATGATGGGTTTTCTCGAGGCCTATAACTTCACACCGGAGATCATCGGGGCTCGGCTGGGCATGACCAAGGTCCAGATCATCGCAACGGTGCTGATTTGGGCTGTTGGTGCGGGTTTCTTTGGAATGATCTGGGGTGTGCTGATCTCCCTGGCGTTTCAAGCGGCCTTACGGCTGTCGAGAGAGCGCGATGAGGCCGAGGCAGCGGCGAACGTCGAAGCTGCGGAATAGTCACCGCGACTCAGGCTCGGAAGCGCCAAGATGAGTCGCGGGCGGTTAACCGATCTTTGCCACATTTTCGGCGTTGATGTTTCATCAACGTTAACCGAAATAACGAAATTTCCGCGATTTCTAGCGTCCGCGTGATCCACGTCACGGCGATTGAAACAACCGTTGTTACAAACCCCTCATATCCCATCACATCGCGGTGGGGATTGTTTCGCTGCCTTGATCTTAACTATTTCAACGCTCATTTTCAGTTTTGTAAGGCGTAGGAGGATCGTCATGTCTATAAGGTCTGCAATCAAAAGTGTTTGGCTGTATTTCTTTGGCCCCGATTGGGGAGAGCCTAAAGTGACGTGCGACGAATGACCTATTCGGCCGCTTGCAATTCAGGGTCGTTTTCGCTCTCGAACGAAACCAAACCGTTGTCAGCGACCTTTAAGCCGTGCGGTGCACGTTTTAACCATGCGAGCTGATGAGAGAAATGGTCGTATTCCGCTTGCGCTCTTCCAAATTCTGACGGCGGCGGTAGATGGGCAACCCAGTGCGCGGTGTACCCATCCAGATTAAGTTTTCCTAACAGAAGCTTAATCCGCAGATAAGGCTCCAACGCCCCCTCCAAAACAGACTCCGGTCCCAAACCAACATAGCTTTCCAAGTCGACATCCCGACGGATTTGCGCGCGAATATGGTCCACGATTGAAGGGGCTGTGTCGTCTAGATCGGCCAGAGCCTCCAGATCCATCGCCTCGCGTGCTTTCGCCGCCATTTCCGTATCCTCGGCCATCAACTGCAATAGACGACCTGAGGCGACGGTGAAGGTCAGGGACTCCATCTCAAGTCCGAAACGATAGTAGAGGTGCTTGAGGAACATCTGGTCATGTTCGATCAGCTCAAGGCACACCCCGATCACTTCTGGATGGTGTTCCGCGAAGATGCGGCGATTGGTTTCTTTCAGCTCTTTGCGTAGCGCGACCAGCTCTTTGTTTAAGGCCTTCTTTTCCGAACGGAGGGCGCGCTCTGCTGCCGTGCCGAACAGCCGACGATAAAGCGCGGTAAAGGGCCGCCAGAGCCAAAATTTTGCGCGACGCTCAGCAAGTAGGCTTTTGAGACGGACGCGCTTGATTTCAAACTGGCGCTCAAGCGTGATCCGGTTCCGTTCGATCTCGGCGGTGGCTTCTTCGAGTTCGAGGTGCAGACCCCTGTGCAATTCCCGCATTTCCGCGTCAATGCGGTCGAGATCCCGAAAACCGCGCTCCGCAGTGCGGAAGGTGTCGACGAATATCGGCTCAAAGAATTGGACAGCAATGCGCAAGCTGACGGCGGAGGGGCCGTTGAATTTCGCCTGCACGAGGTAGATTAGCTCGCGGTACGTCCGCATTCGATCCGCAACATGGCCGGTGAAGCGATTGAACTCTTCCCAGTTTTCCGGGGTATGGAGTTTCGGAAGCAGTTTCGAGTCGGCAAATTTCTGCGCGAACTTGTCTTCGAGGATCTTTCCGGCCATGCGGCTGACCGGAACCGTGACCAAACCGATGCCCTTGCCCTGAACGAACAGGAGCATAAAGAGCCATTTCAGGAACCAGAACATCGCGGCGAGCATCACGCCGCCGGTCAGCCAGACCGACCAGCCGATCTCGCGAGCGGTCTCCCAGAGGGATGGGTCTTCTATAGGCAATGCGGCACTCTTTCGCTGTGTTTCAGCGAGGATAGCCGATTGATGCCAAAAGGGGAAATGTGTCGGACAACGCGAAACGGGCAGTGCGTCGGTCCGGTTGGAGTGACGGCTTCATTCCGATTTCAGGGCAGCGCTTTGACCGCCCTGAATGTGGTCATTGATGTCTCCGTCAGAGGTCGCTCAGATGGGCATCAAGGTGATCGAGGCGATCTTGGCCAAAAAAGCGCTCTCCATCCACGATGTAGAAGGGTGAACCGAAGGCACCCGCCTCTTTTGCCTCTGCGGTCATCGTGTCAAACGCGGCGGCACCCTCGGCGAGATGCGGTTTGACGGCTTCGAGGTCGATCCCAACGGATTGCGCGATTTCGACGAGCGTATCTTCGTCTGATATGTCTTTTTC
>CAZXMX010000079.1:0-13965 GCA_964641645.1 uncultured Neomegalonema sp. | reverse complement strand
TATCGAAGATAAGCAGATGGACCTTTGCATTCTGGCGTTTGTCAGCTCAGGGTCACGAGCCGAAGTGACCGCGTAGTCGTAACGACGGCAGCTATAAACGGCATTGCGACCGTCATTCCAGTTCTCTTCAGGCGATTCCAGTCTTCTTCTGGATTTGACACCCTACGACGAAGGCAGTGAGCGGTTCGCCTTGCTTTGCAAATCGCACAATCAGGAGTATAGTGACCAATACCACCCAAGGGAGGGTGGCTCATTGAATGGAGGTTCGAGCATGCGGTATGTATTGAATGATGCGATGGTAAAAAGCTATTCGACCCATGGCAGCTCCGGCCAACAAGATATCTTAAAACTGAAGCATGCCCTCACCACGACCGGGGTTAGCCCCATCGGTGCGCAACAAGCCTTGTTGGGACAGACGGTCACAAGCCAACCCGACCGCGCGGTCCTCGCGGCATTGCTCGCACAAGTCTGTGGTGGCGCGATGAGCGTCGGAGGCGCCGCTTCATCAACGACCCAAAGCTCGTCGAAATAGCCGGGATACATGACCGTACAAGTCCAACCGGAGAGAACGCGCTCGACTCAGATTTCCGGTTTAGCGTGGTTCCACGACTGTCCCGCCCACGCCGCCTAACAGAACCGAAAGGGACGGCAGCAAGCGAGTTGAAAGCCGTCCCACTCGCTTCAGCGCTTTCGCCCTCACCAACCCAAAGTCTTGCTACCGCTGCGCGAGGCTGTCTTCGCGCAGTTGGTTCGGACGCACGCCGCGCAATAGAACGCTGGCGTTGGGACCGAGGGGGATCATCGTGCCTGAGCCTTGTGCGCGGGCGCCGCGCAGGATGGCACGGGCATCGCCCAACTGCGGAGGAAGGGCGAGGCGATCGACGCCGGGACGGAAGTCGAAGATCTCCGTGATCCCGAGCGGTGCCGCGCCGCCTGTGGCTTTGCGTCCAAGGAAGAAGACATCGGCACCGGGGCCGCCCGCCGCATAGGTTTGTCCACCCTCGATGACGATGCGATCGTTGCCGCGCCCGCCCGCCAGATAATTGATGCCGGACCCACCCGCGATTAGATCGTTGCCGTCGAACCCGGCCACAATGTCATTTCCGCCCTCGCCCATCAGGGTATCCTCACCCGGAGAGCCGGCGATGAGTTCGTTTTTGCTCGAACCGGTCGCCTGACCGCTGGCGATGCGGTGGTTATCAAGCGCGAGCGTGGTACCGTCCGGGAAAACCGGAACGATGCCCCATTTCGGATGTTTGGAAAATCCTTCGCGGTGAGACTGGACGGGATAAGACCCATGCACCAGCCGTGCATAGGCTTCCGCCATCAACGGGTCGCGGAAACCGCCGACCAGCGATGCGTATCCGGCGCGGCCTTGGGCGGCGAAGTCCCACGCGCGGTCGCCGTTGCCATTTTGCAGCGTTGGGTTCCGTTCGAAATTTCCTTTGGCAAGGTTGGCTTGCGCGATCTCTTGCCAAGTGCGGAAGGGCGCGTCGGTTTGCTCGCTGGCGTGGATCGTCGCGTAGTGGGTTGCCCAGAGTGGATTGAAGTCGGGGCGTAAGAACCGGCTGAGTTGGTACTTGCGGGTGTAGTTATAGACCTGGTTGGCTTCTGAAATCCCCATCCGCGCGATTTGCGCCAAGGATTGCGAAAAGAAGTCTTGCTGCCAGTTGGCGATGTGGCCCTTTGGATAAGGGCCTTCAATCCAGCCCGATGTCTCATAGCTGTTGGGTCCGCCCAGATCATCGCGGCTGGCATAGGCGCGCGGATACCATGCGAGGCGCTGGCGCAGCTTGGAGACGATGTAGGATTTGTCCGGGTGCGTGTCTGGCGTGATGAAAGCAGCATAGCCATGCGTGCGGTTCGCCCAAGCCTGACCGCGCACTTGGTCGTTGGTCAGGTTACCCGCCGCGCCATCGCGATAACCGGGGTTGGCGTCGTAGCTGAACAGCGCAAAGCCAAGCTGCGCGATCATCTCGTCCAAGAACCGGCGGTCGCCGGAGACCATGTACGGCACATAGGCCATCTCTGGCTGATGCGCGTTATCGAGTTGCCAGCCATCCACATCGACGACCATCGGCCCATGACCGTTGTTGCTCTGCTTTGCGCGGGCATCGAGCCAAAGGCGCGGGTTGTTTTCCAGTGTCGGAACCCGCTTCGTGTTTGGGTCTCGCATGTGCCAAGGGATTGATCCCGCCGCCTCAGCGGTTTGCATCATCGCATAGCGCGCTCGAGGTGATTGCGAGCGCAGCCAAGCCAGCGTCCAATCCGGAACCATCCCAAGGTCTGCACGGCCACCACTGTTGGGCATTGCTTTGGTAATCAGGGCATTGCCCATCGGACCGGTGTCCGTGTCGGCGATCCGATCAAAGCTAGAGAAAAATTCGCGATTGATATCAAGCTCAGGGTCCCAAGCGGGGACGGCTCCAGCGGCGATCATATAGGGATAGTCAAAGACGACGTGGGCCTTCGATGGTTCGCCGCCGGCCCAGACAATCTCGCGCCAGTTCGAGAAACGACGATGAACCAGTTGGCGCGCGATCATGGTCTGACCGCTCATCTTGACCGAATACCGATAGGGAATGTCATTGCCCGGCGTTGCGACGAGGTCATCATTATGGACGGAGACCGAGGTTCGCACGGCTCCATCAGCCAACGCGCGAATGTCGATAATCGCGGTGAGTTGTGGGGTCAGCTTGCGCTTGACGCGAATTTCGCTGGCGAGCGGACCGGATAACCACGGCTGCTCTCGATTGGCGATGGCTTGTTTCAGCAATGCGGCTGCGTCGACCGAAAATGCCCGCCCATTAATGTCGAAGTCGAGCGCCAAATTGTATCCGCGCGCGAGGATTGACTGGATCGACAGCGGTTGGCCCGCCGCGGCGCGGCCCGTGCGCAGGCTGATCTGCGCTTCAGAGGTGTTGGGGTTCGCAATACTGAGAATGGCATGTCGGACGGAACCATCGGTATGTCGGGCTTTCACATCGGTTTGCAAAGGCAATGCGCGACCATTCCATTCAGCAACGAGGCCCACACCCTGAGGCCAATCGCCCTGACGAAAGACCTGACCAAAGGTCGTAACCCGCCCCGCTTGTCCCGATAGCCCTTGCAGCAAGACGCCGACAACGGCGTTCTGCCCATCGGGTCGAACAACCGAAGGCGCTTCAACATTGGGCGCTAACTTTTGCAGCATTGCGCCATCGGCAAAAGCCGAGGAGGCAAAAAGGCAAGACAGAACGGAGGTCAGAACGAGGCGGCGCATGGCAGGCTTCCTATTATCGGACAGCGGACGATTACCGCCACGCAAGCTTGACGCCAGTTTCGCGCGTTGGGATTGAGTTTCAGTTGATGAAGTTGGGTTGAGATAAGCTCAAATGAAACTCATGTTTGTCGAAAATGGCACAGATTAGACCAGTTTTTCGGGTCAACCAACCCCTCGCCAAGGGGTGATTGTGGCAGCCGTCAAAATTATACCTAATTTTTTTGGGGCGCCCTGCCGCAGAACTCTGGGCTGGTTAACGGAACAGTAACCCTGATAGCCGGTTTTCCGCCCAAAACCTTCAGCAAACCTCAACTCCGGGGCACTACCTTTGCATTGGGTTCAGCCGAATTGCGAGAGCATGATGGCTGAGAGGATAGCGAGTACATGATGCAGATGTTTGGGCATTCCGTTCGACGGTCGGTCCTGATCCTCGGTGCAATCGAAGCATTGGTGGTCTATGGCGCGATCTTTGTCATTGCGACCCTGGTGGTTCAATCGCCATCGGGTCCATCGGGGCTGACTTCGGCTGCGACCATTCCTGCGTTGATTACCGTTGCTTTCATGATCGCGCTCGGCGTTTACGAACCCGATGCACGTGCCGACATGGCGACGATGACCGAACGGTTGAGCGTCGCTTGCGTTGCGGGTGCGGCGCTCGGCTTTGGTATCACCTATTTGCTCGGACAAATCTGGGTTTCGCCGCTTTACGCCGTCGCGTGTGCCGCGCTGTCCTACGGCGCGGTGATTGCCGCCCGGTTTTCCTTCAGCCGCATCTTGCGCGCACAGCCGTTCCAACGCCGAATTTTCGTGATTGGTGAGGGAGAAGCCGTCGATGAGATCGTTACGATCACAACGCAAACCGGCTGCGATGCTCATGTCACGGGCGTCATGCCGGTTGCTGAAGCGTCTAAGCGCGGTAAACTGATCGAGCGGGCTCGCGCCTTGGATGTTGCGGAGATCGTTGTTGCCGACCGTCAAGCGCCACTGCCGCATTCTGGTTTGCTCGACTGCAAACAAGAAGGCATGCGCATTTTTGACAGCCTCGATTTCGGTGAGAACGAGACCGGGATGGTGGACCTCGATAACCTTTATCCGGCGCGCTTTATCTTTTCGCGCACGGCAGGGTATTCACGGTGGTCGCGCGAGGCCAAACGGCTGATCGATATCTTTGTCAGCGGTGTCGCGCTGTTGCTGTTGTCGCCGATTTTGCTGCTGACCGCCCTCGCGATCAAACTGGACAGCAAAGGCCCGGTTCTTTACTCGCAAAGCCGCGTTGGCATGATGGGTGAGCCTTACAAAATCTACAAGTTCCGCTCCATGCGCACAGACGCGGAGGCCAATGGCATCGCGGTTTGGGCCGGGGAGAATGATCCCCGCATCACCCGTGTTGGCAAGTTTGTGCGCGCAACCCGCCTTGATGAACTGCCGCAAATCTGGAACATCCTGAAGGGCGAGATGAGCCTTGTCGGACCCCGCCCAGAGCGCCCCCTTTTCGTGGCACAGCTTGCTGAGGCGCTGCCCTACTATCACGAGCGTCACCGCGTAAAGCCGGGCCTGACGGGTTGGGCGCAGATCAACTATCGCTACGGTGCGAGCAAGGATGATAGCCGCATGAAGCTGCGCTATGATCTCTATTACGCCAAGAATTTCAGCGTGTTTCTCGACATCATCATTTTGATGAAAACGATCCGCGTGGTGCTCTGGCCCGACGGGGTTCGCTGACCGCTCTCAGGAAAAGTGGATGCCGGTTTTCCGTTCGAAAGCGCGAACAACAAGCATTTAATCTTCGGCGGCCTGCGCGCGTGATTTTCCGGAGACTTCGGCGGCCAGCGCTGCGCCCATGAACGGGTCAAGGTCGCCATCCAGAACGCCTTGCGTATCGGAGGTTTCTTCTCCGGTACGCAGGTCTTTCACCATCTGATACGGCTGCAAGACGTAACTGCGAATTTGGTGCCCCCAACCGATATCGGATTGTTCGGCGCGGTGCTCATTCGCGGCTTCTTCGCGCTTGCTCATCTCTAGATCATAGAGGCGCGAGCGCAGCATGGTCATACAGTTCGCCCGGTTCTGGTGCTGAGATTTCTCAGACGACGTGACGACAATGCCCGACGGATGGTGGGTAATCCGCACGGCGGAGTCGGTGGTGTTCACGTGCTGACCGCCCGCGCCCGATGAGCGATAGGTGTCGACACGAATATCTTTCTCTTGAATATCAATCTCAACGGTATCGTCGATGACCGGAGAAATCTGAACCGAAGAAAAGGACGTGTGACGCCGCGATTGGCTGTCAAACGGCGAGATCCGCACGAGGCGATGGACGCCGGACTCGGCCTTCAGCCAACCAAAAGCATTGTCGCCTTTGACCTGATAAGTCACCGATTTGATCCCGGCTTCTTCGCCGGCTGAATATTCCAGTGTTTCGACTTTATAGCCGCGTTTTTCCGCCCAGCGCGTGTACATGCGCGCCAGCATCGAGGCCCAGTCGCTCGACTCGGTTCCCCCCGCCCCGGCGTTGATTTCGATGAAGGCGTCGGTGCCGTCCATCTCGCCCGAAAGCAGGGCTTCGAGTTCGGCTTTCGCTGCCTTGTCTTTCAGCCGCCCCAGCGCCGCCTCCGCCTCGGCAATCACTTCCGCGTCTTCTTCCATTTCACCGAGTTCGATCATTTCGGACTGATCGGTCATCTCAGTTTCAATTGAGCGATAGGCATCCATCGAATCCGACAGCTTTTGCCGCTCCCGCATCACTTTTTGGGCGTTATCGGGGTCGTTCCACAACTCCGGGTCTTCGGCCCGCGCGTCGAATTCCTCCATCCGAGCCTCTGCCGTGTCCCAATCGAGACGGCGGCGCAGAAGGGCCAGCGATTCCTGGATGGCGGTGACGAGGGCTTGCGTCTCGGCGCGCATGAACGCGGCTCCGTTAGCTTGGAAAACTCAGGGAAAACCGATGTAACGGGGAAGGCCGTGCGAGTAAAGGCCAAGGAAGACCGGAATGGCGGTCACCATCAAATCAGAAGTAGACCTCCAAAAGGAGCAGCAGCCCTATACTTCGCTCGTTCTAGCAGCAACTTGACCCGCCCAGACGCTCTGCATGGCTCAAGAATAGCGAATTTTCTGGTTTTCAAAAACCGTAAGACCGTAAGGTAACCTCAGACTGGATTTTGAGGTGAAGACACAATGACTGCGATTGGATTTATCGGCTTAGGGCTTATGGGAAACGCTATGGTTTCTCGACTGCTGGACAAGGACTACGATCTCACTGTGCTGGCGAACCGCAGCCGTGCGAATGTCGACGCGGCCATCGCACGCGGCGCGAGCGAAGCTCAAACACCCAAGGCGCTGGCCGAGGCGAGTGACGTCATCATGCTCTGTGTCGATACCTCCGAAAGTGTCGAGGCGCGGATGCGCGGGGCAGACGGGATCATCGCAGGGCTTAAACCCGGCGCGGTGGTCATTGATTTCGGGACATCGCTTCCCGCATCGACCCGGACTTTGGCGCAAGAAGTGGCAGATGCGGGCGGGGCTTACCTTGATGCACCTCTGGGTCGGACGCCTCAACATGCGTTTGACGGACTTCTGAATATCATGTGTGCAGGCGACAAAGCCGCGTTCGACAGGGTTGATCCGGTGCTGAAGGACTTAGGCGAGAACGTCTTCCATCTGGGCGATTCTGGAGCCGGGCACACGATCAAGCTGCTGAACAACTTTTTCGGCATGACCGTCGCAAATGCGATGGCTGAGGTGATGGCGATCGCGGACGTCGCGGGTGTCGACCGAAAACAGGCGCATGAGGTTATCGCCGCCGGTCCACTCCATTCGATGATGGTCGATTTGGTTGCCGCGTATGGCGTTGAAGGTGATGCGTCTAAGCTGGCATTCTCGATCCAGAATGCAGCCAAAGACCTCGGGTATTACCGCCAAATGGCACGAGATGCCGGCGTCGAAAGCGTCATGGCGGTCCCGGCGGCGGAGTCAATGGCAGATGCGTCCGCAACCATGGGCGAGCGCATGGTTTCCGAGATGGTCGACTATTACGCGAAACGGTTCAGTGCGTAAAAGTCACTGCGATATGGTGAACTCTCGGGCACGGAGACCGCGCCATGACTGATCCAGTCTCAATTGAAGTCGAAGGCAATGTCGCACTCGTCACCATTACCAATCCGCCCGTCAATGCCGCTTCACAAGCGGTCAGGGCGGGCTTGCTGGCGGCTGTCGCTACGACCGAGGCGAACGACGCTGTTCGCACCGTGGTCCTCTTGTGCGACGGGCGAACCTTCGTTGCTGGCGCAGATATTAAGGAGTTCGGAGGACCGCCCCTCGAACCGCATCTGCCGGATGTCATCCGAGCCATTGAGGACGCCACCAAACCGTGGATCGCTGCCATCCACGGAACGGCTTTGGGGGGCGGGTTGGAAATCGCCCTCGGTTGCCGCTTTCGGATCGCCGTGGCAACCGCCAAAATGGGATTGCCGGAGGTCAACCTCGGCCTCATTCCCGGCGCGGGGGGCACAGTTCGCCTGCCTCGTTTGGTTTCGGCGGATATCGCCCTCGATATGGTGGCCAGCGGCAAGCCCATCGACGCAGCACGCGCGCTTGAGGTCGGCTTGATCGATGCCATCGCCGACGGTGACCTGCGCGCGTTTGCCCTCAATTTTGCGGCATCCGCAGAGCCGACACCGTCCAGCCTTGCACAGTGCCCCGTCCAAGCGGCCCCGGACGCGGCGGTCTGGCAAGCTCAAGTCGATAAAATTCAGAAACGTGCAAAGGGCCAGAATTCACCCCTTGCCGCAATCGGAGCCATCGAAACCTGTTTAAACACGCCATTCAATGCCGCGCTTGACGCCGAACGCGCCCTCTTCATGCGCCTCAAAGACGATCCTCAATCGGCGGCGCTCCGGCATGTTTTCTTCGCGGAGCGCAGCGTATCGCGCATTCCGCAAACAAAAGGCATCACGCCTCGAACTGTTGAGACTGTTGGCATTGTTGGCGGCGGAACAATGGGGGCTGGAATTGCGACGGCGTGCCTGCTTTCGGGCCTATCGGTCACTCTGATCGAACGTGATCAAACAGCGCTGGAGGCTGGGAAAGACCGCGTGCGCGACGCAATCGAATCCGGCGTGAAGCGTGGCCTGATGACAGAGCAACAAAGCGCAGAGCGGTTGGCAACGCTGTCGGGTCAGACTGATTATGCAGCCCTCTCCTCCGCTGATCTTGTGATCGAAGCCGTCTTTGAAGACATGGCCGTCAAGCGCGAGGTGTTCCAACGCCTCGATGCGGTCACGAGGCCAGAGGCCGTTCTGGCAAGCAACACGTCTTATCTGGATGTGAACGAGATCGCCTCGGTGGTCGCCGATCCCTCCCGCGTGATTGGGCTGCACTTTTTCTCTCCGGCGCACATCATGAAGCTGCTCGAACTGATCGTCACCAAGCACGCGGCTCCTGATGTGCTGGCGACCGGTCTCGCGCTCGGAAAACGCTTGCGCAAGATCACCGTTCCAGCAGGGGTCTGTGACGGCTTTATTGGCAATCGCGTCATGTCGGCCTATCGCCGCGCCGCCGAGTATATGATCGAAGACGGGGCGCTGCCATGGGATGTGGATGCCGCCATGCGCGAGTTTGGGTTCGCGATGGGTGTCTTTGAAGTGCAAGACTTGGCGGGCCTCGACATCGCGTGGGCGATGCGCAAACGACAAGCCGCTACGCGAAGCGCTGATGAACGCTATGTCGATATTGCGGATCGAATTTGTGAACAGGGCCACTTTGGTCGCAAGACGGGACGCGGCTGGTATCGCTACGACAACGGACGCGGCACGCCCGACCCTGAGGTCGAAACCCTCATCATCGAAAGCTCAGCCCGCCAAGGCATCACCCGGCGCGCGTTTTCGTTTGAAGAAATTGTTCAAACGCTTCTCGATGCGATGCGATCTCAAGGCGCTCAAGTGGTCGAAGAAGGCATCGCCGCATCGCCGGAAGCCGTCGATGTCGTCATGGTCAACGGCTACGGCTTCCCAAGATGGCGCGGCGGCCCGATGTTCTGAGAAAGCGGCTCGCCTAGTTCGAAACTCCCGGCCCAAGGCAATGGCTCGGACCGGGATTTTTCTAAATACGAGCGCTATACGAAGTCATCACCGCGATCACGCGCCAATAGCACGCACAAAACCAACCAAAAAATTAATTCAAAATCAGCTTATTAACCATCGATCAACCAGTTTCGCGGATCAAGGCTGCGTTCGCATTGACGCCCCCCTTCCCGACAAAAATTAAATGTGAGACGAACCATGATTGCCAGAGCTATCACTCTCGTCGCGATGACCTCGCTTTCCGCCTGCGTTTTGACAACCAATGAAGCGGTCCATGATCTTCGCGTCGGTATGACCGTCGGTCAGGCCGAAGCGATCTTAGGCGAGCCGACCACCATCCGTGATCTCGATACCATCCAAGGCACCACGGCGGCGCAGAGCATCACGCGCCAGTGCAGAACGTATCGGTATGTCGAACGCGACGACAACCAGAGAGTCCGCGATGACCGCTTTACTTGGGTGACCTACAACACGGGTCGGGTCGCAGGCTTCAGTGACAATGGATACGCCAGCAGCAACGGATCATACTGCCACGGCTAGGAAGGTTGCGGCGTGGGTCTGACGGCCCGCGCTGCCGCATTCATTTCCCAAGCGTCGCCTTTAACCGGCGGGCCGTTCGTTCCAGCATCATCGGTAACGTATTGCGTTGCAGGGCATACGCGACAATGTCGGGGCCTTGTTGACCCATGTTGGTTTTGTAACGGTTGTCGCCACCCATAAAGTCGTAAGTGTCCATCCCCGCTTGCAGGTGATGCTCAATGGCAAGCGCATGGGTCACGAGGCCGGGCTTTAACTTATTATCTTCTTCAAACACGAACCCGCTGAGATAAAACAGCACCGTGCCTCGGTCGACAAAGTTATACAGCCATCCAAACGCATGATCCCCAGCGCGCGCGCGCAAGAACTCGACACCATTCGGAGAGTCGGGTGCGTAGGCACACTCCATCATGCGCATATGAAAACGCATGTATTCTTCTTTCTGCGTCGCGCCGCGCTGACCCATCGCATTCCACTTCGCCTCGTGGTGTGGACTTAACTCCGCGAGAAAGCTCCGCGCTTCTTCTAAAGAACCCGCCACATCGAGTTCCAACTCACCGCGCTTGCGATATAACTTCATCGAACGTCGGATCTGACTTCGGGTGCTCTTGCCAAGGGTTGCGACATACCCCTCCGCATCCTCAACGCCTTTTTCACGAAGCCCGGCAAGATCCACATAAGCAGACGAGGCTTCAGCGCGCCGTTGAACCGACAATCCCAGTTGAGAAAATAAAGCGGCATCGGCATCGGTGGCACCGCCGACGATCACTTCATCCCACTTCGGTGCGTCCGGTCCGTTCAACGCTTTTAGCGCGGCAAACCAGACCGCCTGCTCCATTCCGCGTTCGGCAAGGATGGTGTTATATTCGATCGTGATGACGTCCTGTTCTGGGTCACCTGTCTCATGAAGGCGCAACTGTTTCGCACGGATAATTTTTTTCCGCGTCTCAGAAGCCTCGCAGAACACCCCCAAACCGATCACTCGGCCACTCGAATCGCACACTCGGATGACCCAAGGGGAGCTGGTGAATGTGTCCAACCACGTCCCAACCCACGTCCAGGACAGGAAAAAGCTCCGATCCGCACGCGCTTCCAGATCCAACCAATCTGCCTTAAAGGCTGAAAAGTCGGTCAAGACCTGCAACTTCGCGTCGAGTGGCATCATCAATGAATTCTCCTAACTGATCAAAATTTACCATCCATTGGTGAAGGAACCGTACAATCAACCCCGCTGCAGTATTTGAACCCGGAACATTTGTTTGTCTCTAAGTCCTTCCCTCGCAACACCGATCGAGTTGGATAGCCATATCCGGCCCATGCTGCTTGTGGTTGTCGATACCGAAGAAGAATTCGACTGGGACAAGCCCTTTTCGCGGGATGCACGCTCGACGGCGAATATGCGCGAACAGCACCGGGCACAGGCGATTTTGGATCGCTATGGCGCGACACCGCTCTATGTCATCGACCACCCTATCGCGGCGGACCCGTGGGCGATGGGTTGGTTGCGCGAGATCTCGGATGATGGTCGCGCAGAAATAGGCTCTCATCTGCATACATGGGTCACGCCCCCCTATTCTGAGCTTGTCTCGCCAGAAAACTCCTACGGCTGCAACCTTGACCCGGCGCTGGAACGCGAAAAGATCGAGGTTCTGACGGAAACAGTTGCTGCGGGTTTGGGCACAGCACCAGTTCACTTCCGCGCGGGACGGTACGGGCTTGGTTTCGGCACGCTAAGAACCCTCCGCGCCTTGGGATACCGCACAGAACTCTCGATTGCCCCCCATTCAAATTTTGCCAGCGACGGCGGCCCCTCCTTCTATGGATGGACAAACGAGCCCTATTGGCACGGCACACCGGGCGGATTATTGGGTATTCCCGTAACGACTGGTTTTTCGGGCCGCGTTAAGAGTCTGGGGCCGATGGGCGCGCCTTTGCTGGACAATTCAGTGATCCAATCCCTGCGGGTTCCAGGTGCATTGGCCGGTTTGGGGTTGCTCGAACGATGCCGCCTCACAATCGAGAATGTACCCTGTGATGCCTTGCAGCGCGTGATGAATTCACTCGTCCAAGATGGTCAACGCTTGTTAACCTTAAGCTATCACAGCTCGACCCTACTGCCGGGCGCAACTGCCTATGCGCGGACCGCAGCCAAGCGCGACGAGTTGTTGGACTGCTTAGAGGCAACTCTGGAGTATTTTACGCAAACGCTCGGTGGCCGATTGGTCAGCGTTTCCGCGGCTGAGCAGGAAATTCGGCAACATGAGAATCTCGCATTCTCCAATCCTTAACTGAAGTTGAGTACACTTCTTGCAAGTGGGGCTGAAGCATCGGATTTCCGTGAGGGAGCACTTTTGACATGAACGCATTTCGACTATTTGCAGGGATTTTCCTCGCATTGGGCCTCAGCGCCTGTGGGGGCAACTCGAACCTCGCGGCACCGACCGAAACCCTTGGAACGAGCCTTGGCAACGAGTCTCCTGAATATCGGCTTGGGCCGGGTGAAACCATTCAGGTCTTCGTTTGGCGAAATCCAGAGCTGTCGATCACAGTTCCGATCCGTCCAGACGGTCGCTTCTCGATGCCGCTGATCGAAGATTTGACCGCAGCGGGTAAAACCCCGTCCGAGCTGTCTCGTGATATTGAGGCACAGCTTGCGGCTTATGTCCAAGACCCGATTGTTCAGGTCATCGCACAAGTTGACGGCCCCGGTGATCCGCGCCAGCAGATCAAAGTCCTTGGCCAAGCCACGAACCCAACGTCGCTGTCGTATCGTCGCGGCATCACCGCGCTGGACGTCATCATCGCCGTTGGCGGCCTGACGGAATTTGCGGACGGTAACTCTGCGGTTCTCGTGCGCAAGGAAGGCGTCGAGAAAGTCTCCTACCGCCTCCGCCTCGATGATCTGGTTCGCAAAGGCGACATCGCTGCTGACCGCCCATTGGCACCCGGCGACACGATCATTATTCCTGAGACTTTCCTCTAAGAAATTCTCGAAGCTACAATTCAAAGGCGTCCCATTTGGGGCGCCTTTTTTCTATGCAGCCATCGCTTTCCCGTCAGAATCGAATGCAATGATCTGAGCCGTATCGAGCGAAATCCCAACCGATGTCCCAGCCTCAATCGGATCACCTTCGCTGCGCACGATCAGCACGGCATCGTCCGTCATCCGCACATGCACCAGTGTATCCGCCCCCAATGCCTCGCAGAAAGCAACCGTACCGATTAGAACGCCGGCACCCGCTTCAATCAGCGCACAATGCTCGGGGCGAACGCCCAAGGTCTGCGCACCCTCTGGTGCAAGGTTCTGCAGCAAGCTTGGTTCTATGAAGTTCATTGGCGGTGATCCAATAAATCCCGCAACAAACAGGCTCGCCGGATTTCGATACACCTCAAGCGGCGGCCCGATTTGCTCGGCAATGCCATCGTTCATAACGACGACACGATCTGCCATCGTCATCGCCTCGACCTGATCGTGTGTCACATACAGCGAGGTCACCCCCAACTCTCGCTGGAGCGACTTGATCTCCATACGCATCTGGACGCGCAATTTAGCATCGAGGTTCGACAATGGTTCATCGAAGAGAAACGCGGCGGGTTCACGCACGATCGCCCGCCCCATGGCCACACGCTGACGCTGCCCGCCAGAAAGCTGACGCGGTTTGCGGTCGAGATACGTTTCGAGTTGCAGCATCTTGGCTGCTTTATCGACCCGCCGATTGATTTCGTCGGTCGGCACTTTGGCAATCTTCAGTCCATAGGCGAGGTTCTTACGCACGCTCATATGCGGATAAAGCGCGTAATTCTGGAAGACCATCGCGATATCACGTTCGCGCGGCTCCAAGTCATTAACGACACGACCATCAATGGAGATATCACCCTCGGTAATCGTCTCTAACCCCGCCACCATCCGCAGCAAGGTCGACTTGCCACAACCAGACGGCCCAACAATGATGATCAACTCACCATCGGCCACATCCAGATCAACGCCGTGAATTACCTCGGTTTTTCCATAGGTTTTTTTGACCCTATTGAGCGTGATCGTCGCCATTATTTCTCACTCTCAATCAGGCCCTTCACAAAGAGCTTTTG
>CAZXMX010000078.1:0-14172 GCA_964641645.1 uncultured Neomegalonema sp. | reverse complement strand
GAGCAGCGATCAGGCCGTATTCGATAGCCGTTGCACCGGACTCGTCTTTAGCGAAAGAAGTGAAAAGGTTGCGCATAGGTCTCTCTCCGTTTGTTTATATTCTTGGCTGTCCCGCCAAGATGTGAAGAGATTAGCCTTCAGAATTTAACAAATTGATAGACAACGTGATTAATAAATGCTTTTTCTACAATTAGTTAGGACATACTTAGTATTTAAAACCACCAGCGTATTACTGGTGCTCTACTAGGCGAGGTGGGAAGACAATGCGGGCGCTGGTGCCTTCATTCTTACGCGAAACCATTTCAAAATGACCACCGTTCGCCTCGACGAAACCCTTGGCCAGCGGAAGGCCCATGCCAGCCCCGCCAAACTTTCGGCTGTTGTCGCGTCCTTGCGCATACGGTTGTAAAGCTCTTTCGACTTCTTCTTCTGACATTCCTTCGCCATCATCGGTCACATCAATGCGCAAGGCGCCAGAATTGCGAATGGCTGCGGAGACACGGACGACCGTATCCGTAAACTTGACTGCATTACCCATGAGGTTAGTCAACGCTTGCCGCAAAGTATGCGCGTCTGCGACGACCATCGGTAACGTCTCGTCAATGGATACGCTAATTTTCACCTCTCGGCTCCGTGCCGGGCTTTCAAGTTCTCTCGCGATACGGCGGATCAGGTTCGCCAAGTTCACCGGTGCAGGATCAAGCGAAAGCGCCCCCGCCTCAATCCGGCGCATGTCCAGCATATCCTGAACCAACCGCGCCATGTAATGACCGCTGTCATGAATGTCTTTCAGATACTCACGATATTTTTCGGATCGGATGGCCGTAACGTCATCAAGCATGATCTCGGTAAAACCAATGATCGCGTTCAGCGGGGTCCGTAACTCATGGCTAGCCCGAGCAATGGCCTCCGCACGGGCGGAGCCCCGGCCAGCGCCGCCATTTCCGTTCTTGATTTCGGTGAGAACGAGCGTGCGCCCTTCCGTCGACCCTTCTCGATTGGGGCTGATCGCGACCCGTAACGACGTCCTCGGGTCGTCGCCAACAACCGGACGCTCAATCACGAAGGGTTGGGCATCATGCGGCAAAGCGCTGAAGGCTCTGCGGAAGGCACGGATTGCCGCCTCATCGAGAGACTCGTCAAACATCTTTCCAACCAACGCCTCCGCCGAAGCGCCGAGCAAAGACGCACCTGCCGGAGTAATCGAGTCAACGATCCCATCTGCGCGGAGCGTCGCAATGCCAACCCCAAGGGCTTCAAGGGCCCGATCTTGTTCATCTGAACCGCGCTGTATCGCCAAAGTTTGGTTCGGGGTGCCTTTCGGCTCGGCTACCGTCGCAAGCCATGCCGCAGCACCACGCCAATTACCGCGATGAACATCCATTTTTAGCGTTGTTGATTGATCGTTCGATGGATGAACTTTGACCAGCAATTCAATGCGATGTGTTTGGCCGTCGCGAATCTGTGTGAGTGCCTTCGCAATATTCTGCAGGTCGTTTGGAAACAATTCACCGATATTGGTGCCAACGGGAACAGCAGGGCCCGAAAGTAAGGTATGGGCCGTCTCGTTGAGATGGAGAATTTTCAGGGCGTCATCAAAGACAAGACCGCCCGTTTCGTCTGAATCAAGGAGTTTCGCGGCATCCCCCGGGTTAGGCAGGGTTGGCGTGACGACAGACTCCGTCCGATCAGCAATGTCGTTGAAGAAAGCAATCGCAGCAAGACCGCCAGTCATCGGATCATGCATCCGGCGCATTGTGACACGGTGCCGACGACATCCGAAGCTGCTGTGAACGTCAATCGCGTGGCTGTATGCACCGTTCACGAGCAAAGACCGAAGCGCATCGCGCGCGATGGTCCGATCGCCGTAACGTTCGGCTAAGCTGTCCAAACCGGGACCGAAGCTTTGATGAGCCGCGACGTTCTGCATCAGCAAAGTCCCGTCTTCGGCAAAAAGCGAGATGGGCGTCGGCGTGCGTTCAATAATCTCACGCAGGCGGTCAACTTCAGCTTCTTGGCCTATCGGGGCCAAGACAGCCTCGACCCGCAAACCGGGACGGTTGTCAGGCAGAGCGACCCGATTGGCCCGGCAATCAATACGAATAGGAGATCCGCTCGGCGCTAAGACCATCCGGGCTTTGACTTGACCACTTTTCCGGTTGGCTGCGGCTTGCAGCAGATCGCCGAAATCATGGACCGCTTCATCGAAGGGTGCGAAATCACGCTCGACCAAGTCCAGCAGGGTCCGTTCGCCCCAAAATCGAAGGCCCGCTTCGTTCGCCCAGATAATACGAAGCCTGTCAGGATCCCATACCCAGACCGCAGCAGTCTCCATCGTCGATACGGCATTCTGGTCCGTATTGGTCATAAAGCGCGCCCCAGACTGGGAAATATTACATTACGCGCATTGGGTTGCATCATCCGCGCCAAGGCGGAGCTGATTTCTTAAACGCCGATGCGAAGAGGTTAATTTTTGTTAATATAGAAGGAATTAGCAACAAAAATCTTCTTTGCAGCGACCTTTGCCTCGTCGACCTCAACCGAAAGTGAGCGCTACTTACGCTTCTTTTTGCCTTGCGAACGCGCCAGCGCCGCAGCCGCGCGGAGTTCCTCAGCGATTTCCTCGGCTTCCTCGGGTTCGAAATCCATAGGGACTTCAAATCCATCGGCCTTGATAAAGATCCGCACCGCTCCCGTCGTCGTCGGGCCAATTTGAAGGTCTGCGGAGATATCGCTTTCGCTGTTGATGCCCATGGCGTCTTTTCCAGTCTTCGAGAGGACGCGGTGATAGACCTAACTCACCCAAAAGCGCAAGTCCGAGGCTTGCATTCGCCGAAATCTAAGCGTATTTGAGTTTTGTGTGCCGCCTTAGCTCAGTTGGTTAGAGCACTGGTTTGTGGAACCAGGGGTCCCCCGTTCAAGCCGGGGAGGCGGTACCATTTTTCCCACAGTCTCTGTGATTAAACGAAGCCTCAATGGCTTTTGCTCCGGTTATTCGTCCAATGGAAAATCAATATGGATGTGATTCCCGTCGGGGTCCCAGACATTAAATTGGATCAGATTGATCGCGGGAATTTCCGAACACTCGAAACGGTCGCCTCTGGCGGTCAGCTTTGCCTCGAAAGCCGCGCGTCCGGTTGCTGAAAAAGCGAAGTGTTCCAACTTCAACTCCGTTTCCGAGCCCGCGCCAACGGTATCGGCGTTATGGACGAGATGAACCGCCGCCGTATCTCCCGCGTACATCCAAGCACCGGGAAACGGGAAATTTGGCCGATCGCCTTGCCGCATCCCAAGAACTTCCGAGTACCACGCAATCATCGATTCGAGCTGTGTCGTGCGAACGTTGACGTGATCTAGCTTTCCAATTTGCATTCTATTGCCCCTCACACGCGCCGTTCAAGGCACATCGAATTTCTTGCGCGATGCTCTCAGCGAGAACCCGATGGCCCAGCGCGGACATGTGGAATTTGTCGCGTGCCAACAATTGAGGCAAGCCATCGCCTGCATCGCGCATTTCCTCGTAGCGATCAATGACGGGGATGCATAGGCTTGCGCCGACGGTATCAACCAGCTCCGCCATCTCTTCGTAATGAGGTTTGTTTGCGATCCGAGGGTAATATTGCGGATCAATCAGAATGGCATCCGCACCAGCGGCGCGGATAGTGGCGACGCCGGTTCGGATTGTTCGCGCAACATCCTTTGGATCAAGACGCGCATTCGCGTCATTCGTTCCAACTTGCCACAACACCAAATCAGGCTTTGTTTCTTTGATCTCACGGTTCATCCGGGCCAAAGCTCCCGACGCCTTCTCCCCGCCGATACCGCGCGCGACAACAGTTGGCGCGATTCCAGTTCCCATCAGCGCGCGCGAAATCTGGTTCGGATAAGAAGTGCCTTTGCTGCCCGCCCCAACCCCAGCGGTACTCGAAGAGCCTATGGCGAGGATCTGCGGCGATGGCAACGCAGCGCGGGTGTTTGGCAACAGATCGCTCGATTTGCAGGCCAATGCGGGCGTGGTGAATGCGATAAAGAAGGCCGTTAGAATTTTCATGCAGCACCAAGGTATCGGATCGAGTCATCTCGCCCCATGAGATAAAGCAACACGCGAAGGGCTTCACCGCGCGGCGTTTTCAACTCGGCATCCTGACTGACGATGAGTCGAGCATCATCCCGTGCGACTTCGAGCAGATCGGTGTGGGCGGCGAGATCGGCGATCCGCATCTGCGGCACCCCTGCTTGTTTGATGCCAAGCAAATCGCCCGCGCCGCGCAGTTTCAAATCTTCCTCCGCGATACGGAAACCATCTTCCGTTTCGCGCAACACGGCGAGACGTGCCCGAGCGCCCTCGCCGAGCGGTCCTTGGTAGAGCAGGACACAGCTCGACTCGCCAGTCCCGCGCCCGACGCGCCCCCGCAATTGATGAAGCTGAGCCAGGCCGAAACGCTCGGCGTGTTCGATCACCATGATTGTGGCTTCGGGTACATCAACGCCCACCTCGACAACCGTGGTGGCCACTAGAACTTGTCGCTCACCGGATTTGAACGCGGCCATGGCCGCGTCTTTCTCTGCGGGTTTCAGTTTTCCGTGCGTCAACGCAACGGCATCTTCCCCAAAAACACGACGAAGAGCGCGGGCACGATCTTCAGCAGCGGCAAGATCAACCGTGGTCGATTCTTCAACAAGCGGACATATCCAATAGGCGCGTGCGCCTTTGGCAATCGCGCCGCGCAGGCTTTCCACAACCTGATCGTATCGCGCGAGAGAAACCATCCGTGTTTCAATCGGCTTTCGGCCCGGTGGCTTTTCGTCCAGCACTGAAATGTCCATATCGCCATAACTCGCGAGCGCGAGCGTGCGAGGTATTGGCGTTGCACTCATCACAAGAATGTCTGCTCCTGCGCCCTTTTCGGCCAACTCATTACGTTGGTTCACGCCGAAGCGGTGTTGCTCATCCACGACCGCAAGACGAAGGTCGTTGAACGCGACGTCATCCTGAAACAGCGCATGTGTGCCAACAACGATATGCACGTCGCCTTCGGCTAGCGCTTGCAACGTCTCTGCCCGAGCCGCGCCTTTGTCCCGCCCCGTCAACAAGGCGATCCTGATCCCAGCGAGCTCGCAAAGCGGTTCCAGTCCAGCCAGATGCTGGCGCGCCAGAATCTCTGTCGGGGCCATCAATGCCGCCTGCCCACCGACTTCGACAGCGTTCAACATGGCGAAAAAGGCCACCAGAGTTTTTCCAGCACCAACGTCACCTTGCAGCAAGCGGAGCATCCGTTGGTTCTCGGCCATGTTATCGAAGATTTCGCCAATCGCCCGTTGTTGCGCCCCCGTCAGCGAGAATGGCAACGCGGCCTCAACCTTGATTCGCAGGTTGCCGTCCCCTTTTGTGACCCGCCCTTTCGCACGGCGGCGACGCGCGCGGACCAAGGCAAGCGCTAATTGATGCGAGAGCAATTCGTCATAGGCCAAGCGCTGACGCGCGGGGGCGTCGGACTCGATGTCTGCAGCGCTTTGCGGCGCGTGCAAGGCGCTAACCGCATCCTTCCACCCCGGCCAATCACGCTTACTCAGCCAAGCCGCGTCTTGCCATTCCGGTAGGTCGGGCGCCAAGGCAATCGCCGAGCGGACCGCTTTGGCAATCGCCTTTTGGTTCAAGCCCGCCGTGGCGGGATAGACAGGCTCGAACCCATCCGGCGCATCGCCCTCTTCCGGATCAACGATCATGTCAGGGTGGGGCATCTGTGCGACGCCGTCGTAGATTTCTACTTTTCCGCTAACGATCCTTTCCTCTCCTTCAGGAAGGGTGCGAACAAGATATTCGGGATGCGCATGAAAGAACACGAGAATAAAATCGAGGAGGCCGTCATTCACGGTGATCCGATAGGGCGCTCCTCGACGGCCGGGCGCATTGTGCCGCCCAATCGTCACTTTCACCGTAACGACAGTGCCCTCGGCGGCCCCTTGGACGCTTTCACGCAACCTTCGATCAATAACCCCTGAGGGCGGCAGGAACAGAGCATCGACGACGCGCTCTACCCCCAGCTTTTCGTAAAGCGGCGCCGTTTTAGGACCAACACCATCCAACTTGGTGGGTTCTGCAAACAGGGGAAAGAGGATTTCAGGGCGCATACCCTGTCATTACAACGCGATGTTACCTGTGCAAAGCCTGTCTCAGCACCCCGGATTCAGATGCAAGCGTAGAATGCGGGTTTGGCGAGGGTCTTTCGGTTTCGAAGAAATCTCGCCAATATCGTAACTATGACAACGCGGCACGTCAGCGGGCAAAGACGCATGGCCGATTTGTTCCAACCGAGACGCCATTTCGGCACCGGGAAGCGTTCTTTCGTCACCGCCAAACTCGCCGCCAAGACGCGCGAACGGATTGCCAATACCTTGTTCGGGTTCGATCAGATGCGCAGGTAAGTGCAGCGTCGCCATCAGGGGAAGGTCCCCATCATGTACCGTGACGATCTTCGCAGGATCGGCCTCCGGAAACGCAGCGTAAACCGCTTTTGCAAAAGGCGTTTCCAACCCATGCAGCGTAGTTTTGGCCTTTGGCGCAAAAATGGACGCAGCTAAAAACCCGATAGACAGACACCCGATGGCCAACCCGAATAGGTCAACCCATGAATATTGACGCCGCCTTTTCCAGCGATTTTCACGCTTAAGGCTGCCTGTGGACGACAAATGGGGAGAAACAACGCTCTTACGAGCAATCGCCTCAGGGTCGTTGAATTTTGATACGGTCGCGGTCATGCGACGGTCATTCGCAAAGGTTGTGCCGGTTAACGAAATCTTACCCGATCAAGCCAATCCAATCTTCTTCTGACAGAATCGTGACACCAAGCTCCTGCGCTTTCTTCAATTTTGAGCCAGCTTTCTCGCCCGCCAAGAGATAATCAGTCTTGGCCGAAACCGACCCGTTGACCTTGGCACCTGCGGCCTCGGCTCGCGCTTTCGCTTCAGACCGGCTCATCTGTTCCAATGTACCGGTAATAACAATAGTCTTCCCAGCCAGCGCACCATCTTGAGCCGGCGCTTCAGCATCTTCGATCGTGACATGCGCCAAGAGGGCGTCGAGGCTTTCGCGGTTGTGAACCTCGCCAAAGAAAGCAGCGAGCGCATCGACCAGAACTTCGCCAATCCCGTCGATGCTAAGCAACGCCTCGCGCTGTTCATCGTCACCGGCTGCTAAGGCTCTGAGTGCGGTATCCAAGTCATCCCACGACAGGTAGGTTCGGGCGAGCAGCGCGGCGGTTCCCTCGCCCACATGTCGAATTCCCAAGGCAAACAAGAACCGATCCAGCGGGAGAACGCGACGTTCATCGATCGCACGGAACAGCTTTTCTGCCGACTTCGCACCCCATCCCTCTTTATGTCGAAGGGCTTGGAGATCATCGCCGCCGTAGCGGGATTCGAGTTCATAGATATCTGCGGCTTGCTTAACCCATCCATCCGACCAGAAGGCCTCAGCCTGTTTTGAGCCGAGGCCATCAATGTCGGCGGCATTGCGGGACACAAAGTGCTTTAGCCGCTCTACCGCTTGGGCCGGACAGATCAGGCCACCGACACATCGACGAACCGCTTCGCCCTCTTCGCGGACCGCGTCGGAGCCACATTGTGGACAGACCGACGGAAACGCGAAGGGTTCGGTATCGACGGGCCGCTTGGACAAGTCGACATCGACCACCTTGGGGATCACATCCCCGGCCCGATAGACCTGAACCGTATCGCCGGGGCGCAAATCTCGCCCTTCACGAATGGGCTCGCCGTCGCCGCCCAGACCTTTGATGTAGTCTTCATTGTGCAAGGTTGCGTTAGAAACGACGACACCGCCCACCGTCACCGGACGCAGCTTCGCCACTGGCGTCAGCGATCCTGTCCGGCCAACTTGAATATCAATGTCCTCAAGGACCGTCGTCGCGATTTCTGCAGCGAACTTATGCGCGATAGCCCATCGTGGCTCTCGAGACCGAAAGCCCAGCCGGTCTTGCAGGTCGAGGCGATCCACTTTGTAGACCACCCCGTCAATGTCATAGCCGAGTTCCGAGCGCTCGGCCTCCAACCCGGCATGATAGGACAGCATATCGGCAACCGTTTCGCATCGCGCCATACGCGGGTTGACCGTCAGCCCCCAACGGCCCAGCGTCGCAATCACATCGGACTGCGTTCCGCCGGGCAGGGACGATACCTCTCCCCATCCATAGGCAAAGAACCGCAAAGGTCGGGTCTTGGTGATCTTGGAATCGAGTTGACGCAAAGACCCCGCTGCAGCGTTTCGAGGGTTGGCAAAGACTCGCCCGGATTCTGACATTCGCTCGTTCAGGGAGGCGAAGTCGGCGTGAGACATATAGACCTCGCCGCGCACCTCAAACACATCTGGGACATCATCGCCCTTCAACGTGGCGGGAATATCCGCGATGGTCAGCGCATTGGCGGTGACGTTCTCACCCTCTCGACCATCACCGCGCGTCGCCGCATGAACCAGTTTGCCCGCCTCATATCGCAGCGACAGCGCAAGGCCATCAATCTTGGGCTCTGCCGTGAAGGAAAGCGGTGCGTTCTCCTCGATACTCAGGAAGCGCCGGATCCGATCATCGAAATCGCCGACATCATCTGCCTCAAACGCGTTCCCCAGCGAAAGCATGGCAATGGCATGCGTGATTTTGGAGAAACCATCCGCCACCGGCGCGCCCACTTTGAGCGTCGGACTGTCCTCACGGATCAGGCCGGGAAAAAGGGCTTCAATCGCGTTATTCCGGCGGCGGAGCGCATCATATTCGCCATCGGTAATCTCAGGTGTATCGTCGGTGTGATACCGAGCGTCATGATAAGCGATCTCGGTCGCAAGCCGCTCTAACTCAGCCTGCGCCTGCGTTTCAGTTAAGTCTTCAACAGCGGGCACAGCCATAACATTCCCTCAAGCGCACGATCCTGAGCGTTGTTATCACCGTCAGCAAGACGATTGCACCCCCGACCCGCATGGGCTATCACCGCCCGAGGCACCCATAGCTCAGCTGGATAGAGCGCTGCCCTCCGAAGGCAGAGGTCAGAGGTTCGAATCCTCTTGGGTGCGCCAATTAAAACAATGACTTAGCACGTTTCTAGCCTGGGTGATTTTGGATCGGGGCACAGGATGGGCACAGTTTCAGGCCGGATTTCCGGCTTTCGTGGCACCAAGATGCCCGCGTCGGTTGAACGGCGCGGGCATTTTGCTTTGTCCGATCGGCGAGCGCATTGCCAAGCAGCAATCAAACAACTGAGCGCAATGAGGACGCTGCTCAGCGCAAGACAAAATAGAGGTGCAACAGCGCAAGCAACCAAACAAACGATTGCAATTGAAATCAGGTTGTATAATTATTTAGTCGGTGAAGGGTTGTTATTGATCTGCGCATGAAATTTGAAAGTCTTAAAGCGAAGCAGCGACGGCTTCGTATTATCAAGCGCCGCACTCTTCGCTCACGAATACGTCGAGATATTCAATTGCGTCGCCTCACAAGGGTTCCAAAGAAATTTCGTGGAACTATTCGATTTATCTGCCCACCTGTTCTTTCTTTAGATAATAGCTTTCATCAAACAATTTCGTTCTTTACCGAATTAAAAAAATTATCAAAAACGATTATTGATAGAAGAAAATATAGACCAACTTCTCCTATTCGTTACTCAATAGGACTGGGCGAACTATCAGATATTTCTGTTCGGTGCTCTGTAATATTTGCAGCAGAAATTGATCGATTAAGACGGATAGCGGGCTTCGAGTTACATTATCAAGGAAGCATTGAAGACGATAACGAAGCAATATCTTTGTTAAGACAACTAGGTGTATTCAATCTCATAAAAAATGAAGACCAAGAACCAGTAAATATTATTAGTGAAGGTGCTATAAACGGGCACAGAACTGCGATAAGACTTTTATCTGGATTAAACTGCGATGAAAATAAATTTGAAGATTTTGAAAAATCTGTAAGAGAAATTTTTGAGAAATTTAGGCAAACAGATTTTTTACATGTTAGCATGGCTGAAGCAATGTTGAATGCAACGAACCATGCCTACCTTGAGAAGTATAATCTAAAGTATCCAAGCTGTGGTAAACGATGGTGGGCGGCGGCTGTATTGGACACACGACGCTCACAACTTAAGATCATAATCTATGATCAAGGACATGGTATTGCTAGAACTTTGCCTTCTTCTGGCCTAGCAGAGAAAATCAGAATAACAGTCGGGAAATTAAAGGGAACGTTAACGAAGCTCAGAGACACTTCCGAAGAGGTTCTCGTGGAGGCCGCACTCTTGACCGCTCGGAGTCGCACGGGAGAGGACAAGCGAGGCAAGGGTTTCAAGGATATTCAGGAACCGATACGCGAAGTTGCAGGTTCATCGCTCAGGATCACCAGTGGTAGAGCAGAAGTGACATTGAAAGACGGAAATGATATTCTAAGTGAATCTCTCGAGCACCATATTGGTGGAACGCTAATCGAATGGATGTTTCCGATACGCAGTCTGGAAGGCATCCTGGAGGATACAAAATGACAGAGATCAGTATAGCCGAAGACTTCTCTAAAGTTCCGGCTGGTCGGTATCATCCAAAGGACGGGAACCGGACAGGACAACGATTTAGGGATGAATTTCTTGAGAAGCTCCTTCGAAATGGCAATGAACGAATAACGGTCATCCTTGATGGCGTCGTTGGCCTGCCGTCGTCGTTCCTAGAAGAGGCGTTCGGCGGCTTGGTTCGAAATGGCTACGATTTCGATACGCTGAAGGAACGGTTATCGATCGAAACATCCGAGGAGCGGAAGAAACGGCATATTTCTCAAATCTGGCAATACATCGAAGAAGCTAGAGAGAAGGCGCTTGCTTGAACTAGCCGTCAAAGGCTTGGGAATTTTCATTGTCGCCTTTTTGGGCGGCAGTGCATCGGCGGTCACAAAACACCTGCTTACATGGATTTCAAAGAGCGCGGAGCAAAAGGCAAATTCGCGAAACGCACTTGAGAAACTCATAGTCGAAACACTCGAAGAGGTGAGGTTGTTGTCGATCGGTTACTGGTCGGTCGAAGACTCCCCCGAACAAAGAATCGCCGGTCATAGAATTGTTGCGATATGCGACAGCTTTCCTGATCTGTACCGTGACCTCTTTAGCGGGGACGAAAATTTTGAGCTGGTCACGAAACTGGATGCTGAATTCAACAGACTTACTGACGCCATCACGGGTGGAACTTTTCAAGAAGCCGGAAGGCGCGAGAATGAGGAAGTCATCCCCGCCATAGATATGGGTTGCTTCAAGCTAACGACCTTAATCAAAATCCAAAAAGCGAAACTCCCCTACCCTTTGCGTTAGCACAATAACTCAACACTCACCGACGATCGATGCTGTCTATCACTTCGCCCATGAAATCGGGGTGATAGTGACCATACGTCCGATCGAATTCAGCGTCGGATACTCCGATATAGCGCGCCGCTTTCCAGATCGGCACGCCGTCCAGTGCGAGCCATGTACCGCACGTATGGCGCAAGGTGTGCGGGATCACGTCGGCTAAACCTGCGATCTGGCACGCCTTGGCGAATGACTTTTTCACCGATTGCACCGCACCGCCTTGGTATTCGATCACATATTGACGGGTTTTCTCCCTCGCCTCTTCTAAGTAAGGCAAAATCGCATCGGACAGGATCGACGGCGGCTTGCGTTTGGCGCGGCGGCGGTCGCCGACAGGCGCGCGATAGAGCATCCGCTGATCAAGGTCGATCCATCCTCCGACCGTGTTCGGTTGCCATTGCAGCGCGAGCGCGGCGGCGTGGCGTGTGCCGGTGTGAAGCCCGAGCCGGATGAACAGCGGCAAGTGCGGGGCGCGTTCGAGGGTCTCGGCGGCGACGATCAGGGCTTCGGCTTCGGCTTTGGTCAACCAGCGCTCGCGCGGCATTGGGGCGGCTGGCAACGTGACGCGGGGCACGGTCTGAATATAGCCTTCGGCGTGATAGAGGTTCAAAGCGGCGCGCAACACGCCGAGTTCACGGCGCACGGTGCCGTCGCTTGCGCCGCGATCGTCGGCATAGGCGCGGCAATTCGCGCCGGTTACATCGGAGATCGGGCGATCGCTCCACCAGTGCCCGAGGGCGTCGATCGCGTATCCAATCCGCTCGGGGGCGGCGATCTTGGCCTTTGCGTCGCTGTAATAGATCAGCGCGTCGAGGACAAGCGCGGCATCTGTACGACTGTTGCGCGTGTGGTGGTGGTTTTCGCCGAGGTAGTCGGCGAGGGCTTTTTCAGCTTTTTCGAGTTCATGTTCAAGCGCGCCCGTGCTGCGTTGACGCGATCCGTCGCGGATAATCCAGACGGGTTTTCGCCCGTCGTTTCGGGGGCGGAGCCACAAGCGCGGCGGCTGTCTTTTGCGCGGCATTCTATCACCATATCCTCTAAATCAGCGGCGGTTACGAAATGCTTGCCCGCAATCTGGGTCGCGCGCAACCGTCCCTTGCTGATCTCGGTTTTCAGAGATCGTGCGGAAAGGGCACCAGTCGGTGACAAATGCCGCGCGGCTTCATCCAACGTCATGAGAGTTTCAGCAGCGACCGTTGGTACGTGTCTAGGCATATTACGCAAGATCCGAGAAAATTTCAAAGCACCGTCAATTGGCGTTTCTTCAGAGAGTTTGATTTTAGTGGACTAAGCGCCATATGCGCGTCACCGAATGCGTTGCATACGACCGTGTAGACTGGTGGAACGCATCGAGTTTTTCGTTCGCCAAAATACCGTCGACACAGCCGCCGCGCAGCACCAAACGCTGAGTTGATATCGTGTTCAGCAAAGCTGATATGAGTTTGGTCAGATCATGATCGACAGGATCGCTTCGCTCCACCCCCCCTTAAAATTGGCACGTGAAAAAATGTCATTTGCCCGCTGGTGTCCGGCAGGGGTGGGCTTGGGAGCGAACCCACCCCCGGGTGTTATCTCGTGCTTGTTCGACGTGTTGCGAGTGAAAACAACATCGGGTCGATCGGCTAGCGCTTCCTCGCGTTGCTTGGTTCCCGAGTGGCAATGCCAGTAAAGCGATTGCAATTCCTCGCACCAGCACCACGCCCAATCCTCACGATGTGGTTCAATGTGGTCGGCGAGCTCCACGAGCGTCGTGCGGCCTTCTCGTTCCGCAGTAGCAACACAGCGGCACGCGTGTCAGCTTGCCCGACGCGATCCACGTCGAAACCGCAGATTTGTCCTTGGCAAACGTCTGCGCGAACTCCGACCTTTTGAAGGCCTCGTTCATAAAGTGAATTGCCGAGTTCAAACTGAGTTCAAGCTTTGAGGACCCTCTCTTACTACCGACACCTCGCACCGATGTTTGCCATGTATGGTTTGGGTTGGTGAGGACCCGCGAGCGGGGGCGGGAGACCCGTTGACTCCTTGCGCGTTGGCTTGGTTTGATCGAGGCGCGAAGTTGAGTAGCGCAGGGGGAAGTTAAGATGGCTGATGCTGATGGGAAAGATCGTGACGTATGGGTGGATCGCAGTCCTGCGTCGGAACTAGATCACCCACACCCAAACCGCAGGCGGGTCGCCGTTTTGCGCGAAAAGCCGGGCTCTCTGAAAGAGTACAACGAATATGCCGAGTTGAAAGAAAACGGAAAAGTCTCGTACCGAGCCTTTGATGATTCAGCCGCCGACGCTGCGCTAACGATCGCAGCAAATGCGGAGTCCAGAATTGCCAATATCTCAGGACAGCGCATTCAACTCACCGCATTTAACATTGCTATTTCTGGTGGTCTGCTCGCTTACTATTTTGGTTCTCCTCCAAAGGAGGATCTAGCGCAAACGGCGGCGATCACGGTCAGTTTGGTTTTAGCGGCGTTGACCTTTTGCTTTATCCAACTGATCCTAAGCAAAGCCGAGCTGTTCTTTTTCCATCTTGCGTCGCGCTCGAACTACATTGCGCGAAAGCACTATCGCCTCAGCGATCCGACTTGGGTCGCCGACGCATTTTATCAGGCCAAGTTGAACAGGTGGTTTGACCGTCACACTTTCTGGCCGATGGCGATCACCAATTTTGCGATACCGGCGTTGTCGGCAATTGCGCTTTGGGCGCTCAAGTAACGCGATCTTTCATCATCATCGTATTCTCATAGCTTCGCACTTGGCCATGCGAGGCGGTGCGCTGCACCAGTCGCGGCCCTTGGCA
>CAZXMX010000077.1:0-14372 GCA_964641645.1 uncultured Neomegalonema sp. | reverse complement strand
GACCATCTCTTCGATGGGCGTTCCCTCGATATGCGCGATGTAAACGCGCGTGCTGGGGGCGAGGATCTGCTTAAAATCTTCAACCTTCGCAGCCGTGCGCGGCATGACCTCGATTGAGCAGTCTTTTAGGAAAGCCCGAACAGCCATCCGGTCGGATGCCGAAGCGGGAGTCTTTTCGTTCTTTCTGCCGAACAGCGATGCCAAAAGTGCCATGACGCACCTCCTAATTTATGCGGCGTGACCGCCTGCCTCGATAAGAACGCGCAACGCATCTTTGTCGAAAGTCGTTTCCAATTTGGTCGCTTCCGCGTCCGCAATCGCTTCAAGGTCGCTACCTTCGACTTCGTAGGGTTCCGCGCGACGCCAGTCTTCCAAGTACGCGTCGGAACTAGCGGCGCCGGATTTCATTGCCGCGCGATCAATCGCCTGCTCGAATCGTTCGGACAATTGACGCTTCGCATTCTTACGCCCCGCTTTGACAATGACCTGCGCAGGCATGTCTCGCCAGTAAACAACGGTAACCATCGCCATAACGCATTCTCCTGTTTCTTTTGCAGCGTTACCGCTGCGATGGCCTGCAAAGCGCGTCATGGGCGACTTCGCATATCGCGATTCCGACCAAAGCTGAGACCGGGACCTTGACGGATGCTTAACGACAAATTTGCTATTGCGATATAAAGAAATGTGTATATGTATAAATTAATTCATCTAGTGGAGTGTTTGTCATGTCACCAGCGTCTATCGATCTTTCGTTTGAGGTGTTTCCAGCGGCTTCGGAGGTTGCGAAGGCCAATCTGAAAAAGACGGTTCAAAAGCTGGCGCAGTTCTCCCCTCGATTTGTGTCCGTGACGCAAGGAGCAGACGGTGCCAGCCACGATGGAACCCTCGGCACCTTGGACGAGCTTCGGATCGCCAACCCCAATATGGGATTGGCCGGACATTTGACCTCGCGAACGGGTTCCAAAGGGGAAACGTTGGCCGTCGCTGAGGATTATGAAGCAGCCGGGTCTCGCTGGATTGTCGCGCTACGTGGCGACTCAGCGCAGGGTGCGGGACAACCTTTCCACCCTCACCCACACGGGTTTCAATCGACGCCAGAGTTCATTTCAGCCTTAAAGCGACGGACGAAACTGCGGATCGCTGTCGCTGGGTATCCAGAGAAACATCCGGATTCAGCGGGTACAGATCGGGACATCGAGCACCTAAAACGCAAGGTTGATGCGGGCGCCGATGCGATTATCACCCAATTTTTCTTCGATAACGATGATTTCTATCGTTTTGTTGATCGCTGCAGAAAAGCCGGGATTGATTGTCCGATCACCCCGGGAATTATGCCCATCACCAACTTTATCGCGATTGCAAAATTTGCCGAACGCTGCGGAGCAAAGGTTCCGACGCGGATTGCTGACCGTTTTGCAAAAGCCGAAGACCGTGGACTGAGTTATGAACTCGCCCTAGCGACGTGTGCTGGGCAATGCGATCAACTCCGCGATCAAGGCGTACGGGCATTTCACTTTTTCACGCTTAATCGTTCGGAATTGTCCATTGGCGTGTGCCAAGCGCTTGGCTTAGACCCGAAGAACCCTGTCGGCGGAAATCGTGCGCCTGCTGAGAAAGTGGTTTCTCCTCAAGCCGTATCAGCCTGATTGGATATTATTAATCCCCAAGTGTCACATTCAGTTGGAAAACCGGTTCCCCCTTCTCTTGAAAATGCTCTAGTGTCGACGAGGAATTCAGACTGAAAGGGCTAGGATCTTTGGCGGCACCGCACGACATACCGTCACCTGACGCTCCGGTCCATGACACCAATCCTGTAATTACGGATGCAGGATCAACTGGTTCGAGTTCGGTTGGCCGAAGCGATGCGCGGGGGCAGCAAAGCCACGTCTACGCGGCGCTTGATCTTGGCACGAATAATTGCCGACTGATGATCGCGCGCCCGGAAGGCGAGAGCTTCAAGGTGCTCGACGCCTTTTCACGTGTGGTTCGACTTGGAGAAGGTGTTGAGCAAAACAACGAACTTTCTAAAGGGGCGATGGACCGAGCCATCGCAGCGCTAAAAATCTGCGCCGAAAAGATGGCCAAGCGAAACGTCACCCGCGCCCGAGCGATAGCGACCGAAGCGTGCCGTCGGGCTTCCAATGGCGCAGAATTTGTTGATCGCGTTGCCCGAGAGACCGGACTGCATCTCGATGTTATTGGTGCAGGCGATGAAGCTCGACTGGCCGTCGCGGGGTGTGCCCCCTTGTTTGATACGGACAGAGACTGCCTGCTGGTTTTCGACATTGGTGGAGGCAGCACCGAGATCGTCTGGATCGATCTTGCCCATACGCCAAAGGAACGCCGCCGGGATATTCTTCTCGGTGTCGCACCCAAAGATGTCGATGAGGCAAAAATTGACGAGGAAATCCGTGTCCTTGCAGAAAGTGCGCGTTGGACGTCCTTGCCGGTCGGCGTCGTTACGCTGGCGGAGAAATACAAGAATATCAGCAACGAACGCGCGCGATTTGACGCCATGCGCAGTTTTACGAACACGCTCATCGCGCCTTTTGCTGCGGATGGCGCCGGGGCAACCCCCGACAGATTGCAACGTATGCAGTTGCTTGGCACTTCGGGGACGATCACGACATTGGCCGGCGTGCATCTGGAATTACCCCGGTACAATCGCATGAAGGTCGACGGCCTTTGGATGGCACGGACTGATTTAACCGGCGTGATCGAGCGATTGATCGGGATGGACCGCGTAGAACGTGCGACGATCCCTTGCATCGGCGATGACCGTGCCGAGTTGGTCATTTCAGGCTCATCCATCCTCAGCGCGATTGTAGAACACTGGCCAACGGAACACTTGCGGGTGGCGGATCGCGGCCTTCGAGAAGGCTTGCTCTACGGATTGATGAATCGCGACGAGGCCTTTCGCAGTCGGCAGAGCTCATCATGAGTGGCGGTAAGAACGACTCGGGGCGTGGTCAGCGCCACCTCAGAACAAGAGTAAAAACCGCCCGAGGCCGAAAACTGTCTTCGACACTCTGGCTCGATCGCCAGTTGAACGATCCCTACGTGAAGCGAGCCGTAGCAGACAATTTACGCGCCCGCGCCGCTTACAAGCTGATCGAAATTGACGATAAGTTCCATCTGCTCAAGCCCGGTATGCGCGTGGTTGATCTTGGATCGGCGCCGGGGGGGTGGTCCTTGGTCGCCGCTGATCGCGTCAACTCAACCGGCGCAAAGAGTGGGAAAGCCCAAGGGTTCGTCCTGGGGATTGACCTGCAAGAAGTCGCAGCAATTGACGGCGCTCCGCAGATCCAACTCGACTTTATGGATGATGGCGCGGACGATATCGTCAAGGAAGCGCTGGACGGCCACGCTGATATTGTTCTGTCAGATATGGCCGCGAAGGCGACAGGGCATAAGGCCACCGACCACCTGAGAATTGTTGCGCTCTGCGAGACGGCAGCCCTATTTGCGCGCGAAACGCTTGCCGAGGGCGGCGCTTTCGTCGCCAAGGTTTTGCAAGGCGGTGCTGACGGGGAGTTGGTGACAGGACTGAAGAAGGATTTCAAAACAGTCCGCCATTTCAAGCCGCCAGCCAGCCGGTCTGACAGCTCTGAAATGTACTTGGTGGCAACCGGCTTTCGCGGTCGCGGCGAACCTTAAGGTATGGTTTCGGTAAACTGACCAGGACTCGTTACCGAAATAACGCCGCCCCAGAGACAGGCCAATTTCGACGTATCGTTCAAAGCCGGAATAAAATTCAATGGAACAGTTGGTGATCCCGGCGCCCATGGGGTTGCAGCAGTGTTCGGGACGCAAGGCATCGGTGTCAGCACACCTGAAGCCGCAGAAGTGGCCGAAGCCGTCGCCGGAAAGCCAAGACAACTGCACACGCCGAACGGTTTGATGTTCACCATCGGCTTATTGTCCATGATATTTCCGGCATCTTGCATGCCAGACTTAATCTGCTTGGGCGTCGCTGAAAACACTGACGGGGCCGCCCCGAAGGTGCATTGCAGCACAGCCGTTGTTACAACCTGTTTGGCCATCTCAATTACTCCCTACTCTCGAACTTTCCTGAGTTTATCACCTATTCCGATGTTTCGAAAGTCTCCGCTTGGTTCATCATATCGTGTGGTTGCGCCGGAGGCTTACGTAGCTTACGTCTATCCTGAGTGAAACAGTGGGAAATAGGGTAAATCGTTGGATACGCCGCGACTTGCGCTCGAAAGCCTTCATAAGAGCTACGGACCTGCGACAGCCGTCGCCGATGTCTCCCTGGCGATTGCTCCGGGTGAAGTCGTATGCCTGCTCGGTCCGTCAGGCTGCGGAAAATCCACAACTTTACGGATCGCCGCAGGCGTTGAGCATCAAGATCAAGGCAATGTTGTCATTGACGGTGAAGCCGTCTCGAATGCCTCGATTCACTTGCCGCCGGAACGACGCTCTGTCGGCTTAATGTTTCAGGATTTTGCCCTGTTCCCCCATCTCAGCATTGCCAAAAACGTGGCTTTTGGACTTCGAAATACCGCGCGAACCTCTCGAAGGAAAATCGCTCTGGAGTATCTTGAGCGGGTCGGAATGCTCAGCCACGCCGACAAATTCCCGCATGAGCTGTCAGGCGGCGAGCAACAACGCGTGGCATTGGCCCGCGCCCTTGCCCCGCGCCCGCGTGTCATGCTGATGGATGAGCCATTTTCCGGCCTCGACAACCGATTGCGCGACGATGTGCGCGATACCGCGTTGGCTGTTCTTAAAGATGAGGGTGCAGCCGTTCTTCTGGTGACACACGACCCTGAAGAAGCCCTCCGTATGGCGGATCGCATCGCGTTGATGCGCGACGGGCGTGTCGTGCAGATCGGGGCACCCTATCACATTTACAACAATCCGGTCGACCGAACGACAGCGGCTTTCTTTAGTGATCTCAATGTCATACACGGTGAAGTTAATTCTAGACAGACGGATACACCGTTCGGCCTGTTCCTAACGCCGGGCTTGGTGGATGGCGCGGATGTTGAGATTATTGTCCGCCCCCAGCACCTAAAAATCGAGCTTGATGAAGGCGAAACGCCGAAACCGAACATCAAAACCGGCGTTCCGGCCCCTGGAACAGTGGTCCGCTCACGATTTATGGGGCCGGGGAGCCTGATTGAAGTGCGCATGGATCACGATAATTCGGCGCTACGCGCCACTTTGCCAGGCGTTTTCACCCCAGAGGCCGGAACCCGTGTTTGGCTGTCTTTGCGCCGAGAATCGTGCTTTCTGTTCCCTTGTGCTCAACAAACCAAGGTGATGTCACCTTTTGAACGCGATGTTGCTCACACTGAGATTGGGGCAAATGCGAACACGGCGGATCAATAGAACAGCGTAGAGCCATCGATTACCGCGATTTCTCTTTCGCAGAGCCGTCGCATTTCCTATGTAACAGAGAACCCCTCGCCGCCGCTGAAGGTTATCGCGCGCGGTGCATGATTGATTTGAAGGAGATTCGTGATGGGCGGCATCAGTATTTGGCAGCTCGCAATAGTCGGGATTCTTGTCGTGCTCTTATTTGGACGCGGTAAGATTTCTGAATTGATGGGCGACGTCGCAAAAGGCATCAAAAGCTTCAAGAAGGGCATGAAGGACGAAGAGACCGTCACGGCAGAAGCACCTGCGGATGGCAAAATCTCGTCAGCGCAAGCCGAGCCGATTGATGTGACTCCGAAAAAAGAGAGCGAGAGCACGTAAGCGCCGCGCACTCGAAACGGGGAACCGCAGATGTTCGGCAATTTCAGTATGCCAGAGCTCCTCATTGTCGGCGCACTTGCGCTGATCGTGATTGGTCCCAAGGATTTGCCGGGCATGATGCGCTCTGTCGGCAAGTTCGCAGGACAGGCGCGCGGTATGGCTCGCCAGTTCCAACGTTCGATGGATGATGCAGCGCGTGAAGTCGATTTGGCTGAGTTCAAAGAAGCCAAGAAGATGTTGGACAAGAAAGCCGATACCAAGGGCCTGACCGACACATTGGGTGACACCATCGGCCTTGATGACGACGATGAACCTCCGAAGAAAAGCCCGGTTATGAGCGCGTCGGAGATGGCTGAGGCCTCAAAGAACTTTTCGGACGAGCCAAAAGCCGAGTCGCCAGAACCTGCGCCAGCACCGGACCCCGAAATCGCAAGCGCCGATCTTGAACCGGCGAAAGCCGGTCAAGGCTAGTCAATTTTTTGGCGATTCATCCGTGTTTTGGGCATCTTCGCAGCTGGAACTGCGGTCGGCATCTATTTCCAGAATGAACTCATCAATTTGCTAGGAGAGCCCCTCTATCGAAATTGTCCTGAAGCTCGCCTCGCCACTATGGGTCCACAGAGTTACTTCTACCTGATCGTCAAAAATGGCTTGCTTAGTGGTCTATTAATCGCCACCCCGTTCTTGACGGTCGAGCTACTTAAAATGGCGACAGGGCGAGTGTACACTTGGAAGGTTGCGCTCATCCTCTTCTTAGCACTGGTAGCGGGTTGCTATCTCGGTTTGCACTCTCTGGAAAAGACGCTAGCGGCGGTCTGTTCGGCCGAGATAAATGTACACTTTATACCGAGCGCTGAGCAATATTTCAGCCTCGCACGGTGGCGAACCTTCCTTTATGGGTTAGGATTACTGATAATTGCCGCTGGTCCCACTTTCTGGTGGACTTCGCGCAAGCAATAGTTCGGAAGAGAAATGACCACTGACGATATCGAAGCCTCGAAGGCACCGCTGATTGAACACTTGGCCGAGTTGCGCACCCGGCTGATGAAGTCGATCATCGCGCTGGCGATTGGTCTCGTCCTTTGCCTGTTCTTCCAAGAGCAGGTCATCGCGTTTCTTTCACAACCGCTGTTGTCAATCAGACCCGATGCAGAGCTGTTGGTTTTGTCGCCACAGGAGTATTTTTTCACGGTTGTGAATATCGGTTTGTGGGGTGGGTTCTTCCTCGCCTTTCCCTTCATCGCTGCACAGATTTGGGGTTTCATCGCCCCCGGCCTTTATTCGAACGAGAAGGGTGCTTTCCTGCCGTTTCTGCTCGCGACGCCGTTCCTATTCGTGCTGGGCGCATCGCTGGCATATTTCGTTGTCATCCCGTTGGCGCTGGATTGGTTGATTGGGTTTGCGGAAGGTTCAGACGAAATCAAAGTGTCGAGCACGTATTCGGTTCGGCAATTTCTCGGGTTTACGAAAACGCTGCTGTTTGGTTTTGGCATTTGCTTCCAACTGCCGGTACTTCTGACGCTGTTGGGGCGCGTTGGAATTGTCTCGTCGGAGCAACTGGCGAACTCGCGTAAATACGCGATTGTTGGGATCGCGTTTGCGGCGATGTTGCTGACCCCCCCTGATCCAATTAGCCAGCTCGCACTGGGCGTACCGACTTACCTGCTCTACGAGATTTCGATTCATCTCGTGCGGATGTTTGAAAAGAAGGAGGAGCAGCGACGCAAAGATCTTGGTCTCGACGATGATGATGACGACGACTGGGACGAGGACGACGCGCTGTGATCTCCGCGATCTCAAATTTTTTTGGGCTTTTGAGGTATTTTTGGAAGTCAGAAAAACGTGCTGTTGCAAGAGTTAGTCGTTTCTACCTATTCATTTTGCTCGTACTTATTCTATTCCCAATCGATATATTCGGCTTGCTTGAAACACCGTTTTCCCACGTAATCTTTCCGTGGCCGCTCTGGCATTTTAATCCGCAAGACTATTTTTTCACTATCATCGGCAATCATCTCTGGTTCGCCGCTTTCCTTTCAATTCCTTATGCAGCGTTAGAAGTTTACCGACGCATATGGGAATTGAAGCCTTTAAGGATCAGATCGAGATGATCGACAACCCGATGGAACGCATCGCGGATGCGTTGGAACGGATCAGCCCTGCCCCTGCCCCACCGCCTAATTTCGATACGGCTGACGCGTTCGTCTGGCACCCCGGTGCATTGGCGGCGCAAGATGAGTTGACGCCAATCGCTAAGGTCAATCGCGTCGACATCGAATTGCTGCAAGGCATCGACCGCGCGCGAACGACGCTGTTAGAGAACACCGAGCGCTTTGCAAAAGGCTTTCCCGCAAACAACGCCCTGCTCTGGGGATCGCGGGGAATGGGAAAATCTTCGCTTGTCAAAGCGGCTCACGCCAAAATCAACGAAAGTGCCGATCGACTGCTTCTGGTCGAAGTGCTGCGCGATGATATTCCGACGATGGGACGTTTGCTCAAGATTGTCCGCGCCAATGAAGACCGGCGTTTCCTGTTGTTCTGCGATGACCTCAGCTTCGACAAAGACGACGCGCATTATAAGTCGTTGAAAGCTGCGCTTGACGGCGGGGTCGAGGGGCGACCGGACAACGCTCTCTTCTATGCGACCTCGAACCGTCGCCACCTGATGCCGCGCGATATGATTGAGAATGAACGCCAGACCGCTATCAATCCATCGGAGGCCACGGAAGAGAAAGTCTCTTTGTCGGATCGGTTTGGTCTTTGGCTTGGGTTCCATGCCTGTGATCAAGCGCAGTATCTGGACATGATCCGAGGCTATTGCAATGCCTACGGCATCGAAATCAGTGATGAAGATTTGCGCGCTGAAGCCATCGAGTGGCGGCAGACGCGAGGGTCGGTTTCGGGCCGTGTGGCTTGGCAATACGTTCAGGACTTGGCGGGCCGCAAAGGGATAGCGCTCAGCTAACCTACCCTGCCTTTACGCACAAAAAAGGGCCCGAAGGCCCTTTTACCAAACTCGATTTTCGCACGATTAGCCGCGCAGTTGCGTCAAGGCATCCGCCCGCCCCGCATCGGCATCGCGTAGCTCAAACCGAACGCGATGCTCGCGGCTTGAATGGCCAATTTTTGCACCTTGCGCGACGACCTCGCCGGGGCGCACGGTTGAGAAATCGAGACCGACGGTTAGGCTGCGCCAACCATTGGTATGCTCAATCACGACCAGCACGCCCATCGGTCCGCGTTCGACATGAACAACTTTACCTGCGGCGGAGGCAGCAACCGGAGAGTTACCCTCAGTTTCAATCTCAAGCTGGCCCGTATTCAGGCGATAAACATTGCCATGCAGCGGCCAGTTGAACCGCTGACTCGTGCTGGCTGTTTCAACTTTCGGCGCCGGATCACCTAAGGTCGTGGTCCGAAACTTCGGCGTAGACGCACGCTGAATCGGTTTTTGACCCCATGCTTGGTTCGCGGTCGCAACGTCAATCGTTTGGACCTTTGGCCCACCAATGAATGACGGGTTTGGCGAATCCGAGATTTGATATGCCGGAGCCGTTGTGGCCGGAGCCGTCGCAGCGGCGCCGGGCACTGTCAAAATCTGGCCGATGAAGATCTCCGCTTCCAAATCGAGGCCATTCGCCGACGCCAAGGCTTGCGGTGTTGTGCCGAGTGCAGTCGCAATCGTCAGAAGGTTGTCGCCGTTCTTGATTGTATAGGATTTCGCGCCGCGTTCACTCGCGCTGGCAATGGCTTCGCCGATAGGCTCGACAATGGGCGGTGCGAAAGCAGCGAACTGACGGGGCTGCGTCGGTGCTGGCGCTTGCACGAGCCCAACGCCGGGGTTCTCTAGCTCAGGCCAAACGCCGGGCCGCAACAAAGCGAAGGGGCGTGGGTATTCGGTCGAAGCTTTCGGCACGTTCAGACCACCTCCTGCAAAACTGCGCGGCGCAGGCGGTACCGCCGAAGGCGCGGGAAGGCGGGCTTCCTTGGGGCGCTCTGGCAGAAGATCGCGGGCGGCCTTTGCGAAATCGTCATCAGAACCGGACTGTTCCTTTGGCGCTTCCGCCTGACGGTTAATTCTTGGAATGCCCCGGCGCCGAGGCGCACGCTCTTCTTGGGAGCCAAATTGCGGTGCGAGCCAAGGCCGATAAGCCCCTCTGGGCTGTGCGGCGGTGTTTTCACGGCCCTCTTGCGATCCGGTGCGCGGGCCGCCGCGGATTGTGGCGTAATCATCTTCTACGGATTGGACGTCGCGATCTCTCGTCGGCGCAAGGGGTTCGAGTTTGGACTCATCGATCAATGTTCGACGGCGCGGCGCGAAGTCTTCCGGCTCGCGGCTCGAATTGCGTACAGCAGAACCCGTTTCAACCGGAGCAACTTGCAGAGAGTCCGCTTCGCGTTCAAATGGCGCAACATTGCCGAGCGCCTCCGCTTCGGCGAACGGCGCTTGACCAGCCAAACGAGCGCTGTCTTCAAACGCTTGATTCACGCGCTGCGCTTCTTGCTGGAACTGAGGTGTGGAAAGCAGTGGTTGCTGTCTCGAAACCGGCGACGACTGGACCGGCGAAAACTGAGGCACGCTCTGTTGCTGATCGAGAATACCGAACGTATCAAAGCCGCCTGTACCATTCCCGAGAGAGGCCACTTGGTTTCTCGGGACGTTGCCAGCGGCAAACTGGGAGTTTGGTTGGTATTGGACGTTGCTCGGGAAAGATTGCGGACCCAAGCGAGCAGACGGATTGTAGACCGGCTGGCCCGTTACAGGATTATAGGCTTGGGCGGTTTGAAAGTTGCCAGCATTGCTGCCGCTCAAATCAACGGCGGCGTGCGTGGCAGGCTGTGAACAGGCCCCAAGAATAGCGATCATCGCTACGGCGCTGACGGATCCGGAAACCGGGCGATAGGAGAGTTTACGCGACATGGATCAGCCTTTCTGCGCATTTGACATACATTGTATGTGTGCAGAGATATTCTTAAGAGAACGTTAACAAACGTAAACACAAGAAATAAAGATTTTCGCGGAAACACTTATTTTTGCTATCAAAAACGAACCTTAAAAGTTAACGTTTCTCTCGAGAATGGCTCGCCATCAGGCCCAATCTGTTTCGATCTGGCATGCACGCTATTCATAACCGCAACTTTTATTATAATTCAGTCAGTTACCTGAGCCTTTTAAGCCAAGGATCGAACCGCCTCTTTCGCGATCATTTTGCTATAGGCCGCCCGTAACCTCTCGACCATCGGTCCGGGTACCGGGGCAGGAGCGCCGAGGGGATCGCCCAAAACGCGGCCATCCACCTCTCGCACCGGCGAGACACCGGCGAACGTTCCCGTCACGAAAGCCTCCTCTGAACCGTAAACATCAGTCAGTGAGAAGTTCTTCTGCCTGATCGTGATCCCCTCTTGCTCGCAAAGGCGGATAACGTTGCCGCGCGTAATACCACCGAGGCAGTAGTCCCCGCTGGATGTCCAGACTTCGCCGCGCCGGACGATAAAAAAGTGTGTCGAGTTACAGGTGGCAACGAACCCTTGCGGATCGAGCATCAGAGCCTCGTCCGCTCCAGCCTTGGCCGCCTGAATACAGGCTTGGATGCAATTCAGCTTGGAGTGGGAATTGAGCTTTTGGTCCTGCTGGTCGGGGCCGGTCCGTCGGAAGGCGGAAGTGAACAGCGTGATGCCTCGATCATCGACCGTCGCTTTCTTGTGCTCGGGGATAATAACGATGGTCGGCGGCGTGATCGTCACACGCGGGTCTTGGTAAGGGGTTGCCTTGATGCCGCGCGACATCATCAGCCTGATATGAACGCCGTCTTTCATCCCGTTGGCATCGATACACGCAAAGAGCCGTTCGACGAGTTGATCGGGGGTGACGTCCATTTCGAAATCGAGCGTCCGTGCGCCTTCGTAAAGCCGCGTCAGATGCGCCCGAAGAAACGGAATACCGCCATCATGGAGGCGAAGGCCCTCCCAAACTCCATCGCCAAGGACGAAGCCAGAATCGAAGACGGACACCGTCGCTTGCGCGCGCGGTATCAGTTCACCGTTGACCGAGATGAGAATATTCGCATTTCGCGGGTCGTCTTCGTAAGCGTGCGCACCGTAACCCAAGTTCAATCCCCCTTGTCGGCGCTCATCGCCTCAACTCTGAACCTTCAGCGTACACCCGTTCCGAATACCGGCGCAATCGCGGAAACTGTCGAAATTCATGCCACTCATTTCGGCAAAATTGGGTTGTACACTTTGATTTTACGAAGAGATCCGCTGTTTTGTCGGACTCGGTGCGCTTGATGTCGCCAAGAACCGTTGGCGACGAGGCCGTTACGCGGTAGTTTCTCCTCGAAGGCAAATTGACACCGTCGGCGGAGTAACGCGCTATGACCGCACATGATCCGAATATTGATCCGATTGGCGAACTAAAAGCCAATGCGCGGGTGCCGTTTGAGCAGGCTCGCGCGATGCCGAAAAGCGTCTACACATCTGACGCATTTTTAGAGGCGGAGCTTCAACACATTTTCCGGCAAGACTGGTTCTGTGTGGGCCGGGCCGATGCGTTGAAAGAGTCGGGCGACTATACGACGCTCGATTTGGCCGGACAGCCGATTATGGTTCTTCGCGACGCCGAAGGCGCTTTGCGAGCGCAATCGAATGTGTGTCTGCACCGCATGTCGACGCTGCTGCACGGTTCTGGCAATACCAAGACGGTCGTCTGCCCCTATCACGCTTGGACCTACGGCCTCGATGGACAGTTGCGCGGTGCGCCCGCGATGACTCTGAATGAAAGCTTCGACAAGACTGAGTATTGCTTGCCTCAGGTTCGTTGCGAAGAGTGGCTCGGCTGGATCATGATTTCGCTAAACCCGGACGCTGCGCCGGTGAGCGAAGGGCTGAAAGAAATGCTGCCGCTGATCGAAAATTACGGCATGGAAGACTACACCCAGACGTTCTTCGAGACGCATACTTGGGATACGAACTGGAAAATTCTCGCCGAGAACTTCATGGAGAGTTACCACCTGCCCGTCTGCCATGCGGGAACCATCGGCGGGTTGTCAAAACTGGAAGAGATGATCTGTCCACCGGGCCTTCCCGGCTTTAACTATCATACGATCCTAAAGGACGACACGCTCAAGATTGCACTAGCGCATCCGGACAATACCCGGATGGAGGGCGACGAGCGGCGCACGACGTATCTGTTGGCGATTTATCCAAGCCTGCTGATCACCCTGACGCCGGGGTATTTTTGGTATCTCTCGTTGCATCCGAATGGGGTTGGTAAAGTCGACATTCGGTTTGGGGGTGGCATGGGCCCCGATTACGTCAATGATCCGGAATCCCAAGAGCACTTCACGCGCCTCAAGACATTGCTGGATGATGTGAACGTGGAGGACAAGGGGTGTACTGAAAAGGTCTACCGGGGCCTATGTTCCGATGCCGCAAAGCCCGGTCACCTGTCGCACCTTGAACGGCCTAATTATGACTTCGCGCAGTACCTTGCTTCGCGGATGCCCTGAGACGACGGAACCGGAGACCTCGCGTGACCCACACCCGTATTCGTAAATTCAACACCAGCGAAACTTATCCCGAGCAGAACCTCGACAATGATCTGTGTCAGGCCGTGATCGCGCGAGGGACGACGGTCTTTCTGCGCGGGCAAATCTCGCAAAATCTCGATGATGCGAAAAATGTTGAGGGTGATGCGACAGCGCAGACGCATAAGACAATGCAGAACATCAAGCAATTGCTGGAAGAATGCGGCTCTGAGATGAGTCATATCTGTCGGATCGTCGTCTACTTAACGGATATCCGTTATCGCGAAGACGTTTACCGCACGATGGGCGAGTATTTGAAAGGCGTACATCCAGTGTCGACTGGCCTTGTCGTCAACGCCCTCGCCCGCCCCGAATGGGTTGTTGAGATCGAAGCGACGGCGGTTATCCCAGACTGATCCGCAGAACCTTAGCCCGCCTCATAGACAATGGCACGGATCGGAGTCGGCCCCGCATCGCCTGTCGCATCGTTAAGGGCTTCAGGACAATTGGACAGGACTGTCAGCACATCCATATCCGCACGGAGTTCTACGTAGTCACCGGGCTTGGACGGGCTTGGTTTGATCTCAGCGACGCCTTCGGGAGTGACTGGCACATACATGAAGAAATTGACGTTAGAGACAATGTGCTCTGGTCCGACACCATGCTTGGCCAATTCATTTTCGAAGTTCTGCTGACAACAACGCTCGTTCGTTTGGCCGTATCGAACGCGGTCCACTTCGAATGAACAGCATCCGAAAATCGTATCGTGCATTCCGCACGTATCCTTGACAATCGTCATCATCTCGCGCGCCAATGATGAGCGCAGGACGGACCCTTTACTAAGGAATATTTGGCGCGGAACTTTGATCGTGTTCGCCGCGTGATAGCGTTCTGATGGGTCGGTCGCATTGAAGCACAGAAAGTCGATGGCCTGTTGGCCTTCCAAGTCGATTAGCCGCAAGAATTGGCCGCGCTTCAGAATGGCGCTCCAAGGTTCTCGTGCTGGGACGATATCGTCGCTGACGATTTTTCCTGTGATCTGAGTATCGCTTTGGACCATCTTTCACTCCCAATTCTTCGCGCTCATTTAGTCAACCCGCCGCGATCCGTGACACGATGCTCGGC
>CAZXMX010000076.1:0-14449 GCA_964641645.1 uncultured Neomegalonema sp. | reverse complement strand
AGCCTCAGGGCATTATGGTCACGCCATCCTATATGCTCAACATTCTCGAACAGTTTAAAACGTCAGGCCTTGATCCGCGTGACACATCATTAGACGTCGGCGTGTTCGGTGCTGAGCCATGGACCAACGCGATGCGCGAAGAGATCGAGTCTGCTTTTGATATGCATGCGGTCGATATCTATGGCCTTTCCGAGATTATGGGACCGGGCGTGGCCAATGAATGCGTCGAAACGAAAGACGGATTGCATGTTTGGGAAGATCATTACTATCCAGAGATCATCAACCCAACGACGGGTGAAGCCGTACCGGATGGGGAAGAGGGCGAACTGGTCTTCACCACGCTGACCAAAGATGGAATGCCGATGATCCGCTATCGGACTCGCGATTTAACGCGCTTACTTCCCGGCACAGCGCGCAGCATGCGCCGGATGGAGAAGATCACAGGCCGTTCGGATGACATGATCATATTACGAGGCGTCAATGTGTTCCCCACTCAGATCGAAGAGCAAGTCATGGCGACTGACGGTCTCGCGCCGTATTTCCAAATTGAGCTGCATAAGTCAGGACCAATGGATGCGATGCGCGTGATGGTCGAAGCCGAACCTAACAACGCAGATCTATCCAATCGTGCGGCGGCAGAGCAAGCGCTGGTTAAGCGGGTGAAAGACCTCGTTGGCGTCAGTTGCGAAGTAATCGTCAACGAACCCGGTGGCGTTCCTCGCTCTCAAGGCAAGGCCGTACGTGTGGTGGATAATCGCCCGAAAGGATAGGCGCACCCGTTGGCCGGTTTAGTGCCTACCGTCATAATCAACTTCGATCTCGTCCGTCAGAGGATAGGATTGGCAGGCGAGAATGTATCCTGCCTCGACCTCGTAATCTTCAAGCGCGTGGTTGGCCATCATCTCGACCTCACCCTTGACCAGCTTGCACATACAGGTCGAACAGACCCCGCCTTTGCACGCATAGGGCGCGTCGATAGCATTCGCCAATGCTCCCTCAAGGATGGACGTGTCTTTCGCGACGGAGACACGCCGTGTGGACCCGTCGAGCGTCACGGAGAGGGAATAAGTGGCTGTGGCGGTATCGAAGCCTGTGTTTGCGGCCTTCCGTTCTAGTTTGCCTGTTTGCCCGCTGGCGAAAAGCTCAAACTTGATTTGGTCTTCTCTGAGCCCATGGGTTTTGAGCGCTGCAGCGATCCCGAGCATCATCGGCTCTGGTCCACAGATAAAGGCGGTGTTGGTCGAGGCAATGTCGATCAAACGTTCAAACAACGCATCGCATTTTTCTTCGGTTACGCGTCCCGTGAACAGATCCACATCTTGGCTATCTTGCTCCAAGATGTGGATAATGCTCAATCGATCCATATATCGGTTTTTTAAATCCTCGAGTTCGTTCCGAAACATGATCGAGTTTACGCCTCGATTGGCGTAAACCAGCGTGAAACGACTATCGCGCTCCTCCGCGAGCACCGTTCTTAAAATGGAAAGAACCGGTGTGATTCCGGAACCACCAGCGAATCCCAGATAGTTTTTGGCTTTCTCAGGTTCGATGGCTGTGTGAAACTTACCCATCGGTGCCATCGCTTCGAGCGATTCACCCACGCGAAGGTCGTTGTTTGCCCAAGTCGAGAACGCCCCGCCTGCAACTTGCTTTATACCCACCTGCAAGTGCGCCGCACCGCGCTCGACACAGATCGAGTAGGACCGTCTGATCTCAGTTCCTTCGAAGTCGCGCCGAAACGTCAAGTATTGTCCCTGCGTAAATTCAAACGCAGTAGGGTCTTTCGGCTGCAGAGTCACGACGACAGCGTCCTTGATCGTCTTTTCGACATTGGTGACGGTCAGTTCATGAAAACGAGCCATGCGGCCTTCCAATTTCCTAAAGACACTTGAAATAATCGAAGGGTTCCAGACACTCTTCGCAGCGCCAAAGCGCCTTACACGGGGTCGAGCCGAACTGGCTCACACGCGCGACAGATTTCGCATTACAGCGGGGGCAGCTTTCCGGCCCGCCCGAAGGGTTTGGCGGAACGATGCCATAGTCGTGCAATTTTCGACGTCCTGCATCGGTCATCCAGTCGGTCGTCCAAGGCGGGGAGATCTGTGTTGTAATTTCGACATTGTCTAGGCCGCGCTTTCGCAATGCCGTCTCGATTTCGATCGAAATTACGCTGGTGGCTGGACAGCCGGAATAGGTCGGCGTGACCGCAACATTGAGCCTTTCGCCTTGCCAAGACACGTCCCGAACAATGCCTAGATCGACAACAGAGATCACCGGTATCTCGGGGTCCGGCACGTCATTCAACCACGACCATATCTCTGGGATGGCGGGTTTCATCTACCAAGTCATACCGGGGTAGGCGCGCTGCATCCATTGCATCTGAGTCAACATATGTCCCAGATGTTCGGTGTGGCGAAAGCCGTTCTTTCCCCCGCGATGTGCAAAGTCCGAGTCCGGTTGAGTGAGGGTTGCTTGCGCAAACACCTCTGTGACGCGTGCATCGAATTTCGCTCGCAGCGTTGAAGGAAGCGGCGCTATGCTGGCCTTGGCCATCGCTTCGTCAACAGCATCATCGAGAAACATCTCGCCGACATAAGACCAGAGCGCATCAAGAGCGGCTTGCATTCTGTCATGGCTTTCCTGCGTGCCATCTCCAAGCGCGATGACTGTCTCGGAAGAGCGCATCAGGTGATACTGAGCTTCCTTCACTGCTTTATTCGCAATGTCCGCAATATCTGAATTCGACGATGTCTGAAGGTGTTCGAGTGCTTCGACATGCCAGCAATCGAACAGAAACTGCCGCATCATGGTGTGGCCGAAGTCTTCGTTTGGGCGCTCAGTCAGCAAGACGTTGCGAAAATCGCCAACGTCGCGCAGCATCGCCAAGTCATCGGCGCCACGCCCTTTTTCCTCGACTTTTGCGGCGAGCGCCAGCCACATCTGAGTTTGCCCGATGAGATCAAGCGCTGTGTTTGCGAGAGCGATATCTTCTTCCAGAACTGGCGCGACGCCGCACCATTCGCTCAGCCTGTGCCCCAGCACGAGCGTATTGTCCCCCATCCGACATAGAAACTCGAACAGATCGCTCATCACATGGCTCCAACGTCGTCGGGAATGTCGAAGAATGTGGGGTGTCGATAAGCTTTGCTATCGGCGGGTTCGTAGAGCGGCCCTTTTTCAGAGGGGGCCGAGGCGGTGATCTGATTGGTCGGGACGACCCAAATGCTGACGCCTTCCTTACGGCGCGTATAGACATCGCGGGCGTTCAACATTGCCATTTCAGCGTCCGGTGCGTGAAGCGACCCAACATGCCGATGGTTGAGGCCGTGCTGGCCACGAATGAACACTTCCCAGAGGGGCCATTCGCTGCTGATGGAGCTATCTGATTGACTCATTCCGCAGCTACCTTTCGCGCGGCTTTCTTTTCCGCGTGAGCCATAAGGCCTTTACGGACCCACGCGCCGTCATCCCAAGCTTTGTTGCGGGCTTTAAGGCGATCGGAGTTGCAAGGGCCGTTGCCCTTGAGAACATCATAGAATTCCGACCAGTCAGGCTCAGAAAAATCGTAGCCGTTTTTTTCGTCGTTCCACGTCACGTTTTCATCTGGGACCGTCAGACCTAAATATTCAGCTTGCGGCACGGTGAGATCGACAAACTTTTGGCGTAGTTCATCGTTGCTGTTCATCTTAATTTTCCATGCCATCGATTGTGCGGAATGAACGGAATCTTTGTCCGAAGGACCGAACATCATCAACGAGGGATACCAAAACCGATTGAGCGCATCCTGCGCGATCCGCTTTTGCTCTGGCGCACCGAAGGCCATCTTCATCATGATGTCGTACCCTTGACGTTGATGAAAACTCTCTTCCTTGCAAATGCGAACCATCGCTCGCGCATAGGGACCAAAGGACGTCCGTTGAAGCGGCACTTGGTTCATGATCGCCGCACCATCAACTAACCATCCGACCGCGCCCATATCGGCCCAAGTCAGCGTTGGATAATTGAAGATCGAGCTATATTTCATGCGGCCATCAAGCAGCATTTCTGTCAGCTCATCGCGGCTAACGCCTAACGTCTCAGCCGCACAGTATAGATACAGTCCATGACCTGCTTCGTCTTGCACTTTGGCAAGCAAGATTGCTTTGCGTTCTAACGTTGGTGCGCGGGTAATCCAGTTCCCTTCGGGCAACTGGCCGACGATTTCGGAATGAGCATGTTGTCCAATTTGCCGGATCAAAGTCTTTCGATATCCCGAAGGCATCCAGTCTTTTGGTTCAATCTTTTCGTCGGCATCAATGCGCGCTTGGAACGCTTCGAGTCGTTCGGGGTCATCATCGCTCTTTTCGGACTTGATCATCTGAGCGTACATAGACCGTCCTCCTTCAAACCCGTTCTAAGATTAGTGCCGTGCCTTGACCGACGCCGACACACATAGTGCAAAGTGCATATCGTCCACCCGTGCGACGCAGTTGATACGCTGCCGTCAGAACTAGCCGAGCGCCTGACATTCCGAGTGGATGACCCATCGCGATCGCTCCGCCGTTGGGATTTACATGAGGCGCATCATCTGCCACCCCAAGTTGGCGTAAAGTCGCAAGGCCCTGACAAGCAAAAGCCTCGTTTAGCTCAATTACGTCCATCTGATCGATGGTGAGCCCAGCGCGCTTCAGTACTTTCTCGCTCGCAGGCACCGGGCCAATCCCCATGATGCGCGGCGCAACCCCGACCGATGCCATACCGACAACCCGTGCCATAGGAGCCAAGCCATTCTTCTTCGCGGCATATTCCGAGGCTAGGAGGAGCGCCGCTGCACCATCATTTACACCAGAGGCATTGCCGGCGGTTACCGTTTTGTCGGGGCCGTTGATACCACGTAAGCTAGAAAGCTTTTCGATCGTTGTTCCTGGGCGAGGGTGTTCGTCTTTAGCAAAGATTATCGGATCACCTTTGCGCTGTGGGATCGTGACCGGCACGATTTCGTCGGCAAAATGACCGGCTTCATCAGCTGCGGCCCAACGCGCCTGTGAGCGCGCGGCGAAGGCATCTTGATCTTCGCGGCTCACGCCAAAATCTTCGGCGACATTGTCTGCTGTCTGGGGCATTGAATCGATGCCGAAGCCGTCTTTGACCTTCGGATTCACGAAGCGCCAGCCAATCGTGGTATCGAAGACCTCATTCGCGCGGGTAAAAGCAGCAGTCGCCTTGGGCATAACGAATGGCGCGCGGCTCATGCTTTCGACGCCGCCCGCTATGGTGAGGTCATAGTCGCCCGCTTTAATCCCGCGCGCAGCAAAGCCGACTGCATCCATACCGCTCGCGCACAGGCGATTGATGGTCGTTCCCGGTACGCTCTCAGGCAGATCAGCAAGCAGTGCAGCCATCCGTGCGACGTTTCGATTGTCTTCGCCGGCTTGATTGGCATCGCCGTAGATCACATCATCGACGGACGCCCAATCGACATTGGGATTACGATCCTTCAATGCGGTAATCGGCAGAGCGGCGAGATCATCCGCACGGAGGGAAGAAAGCGCGCCGCCATATCGGCCAATTGGTGTCCGAACTCCATCGCATATGAAAGCTGTCATTTCTTACACTTCCAAGGCTGACCAATCTCTCGATTAGTATTGTGCGAAACGGTCTACCACAACAAAAAGTTACTGAAAATCGTCAATGTGACGAAATGTGTAACGCATTGAGGGGCGAATACAGTTCGCAGTAGTTTAGTCTGCATGCCCTCGGCGTGCTTCAAAAGTGGCCGCCACACAAGGTACGGCAAATGCACCTCATGGAAGAGGTAGACCTCCGATGCGGCCCGCCTACAATCCAATTTCTGTGTCGATCAGTTGTCAGACCGTCACGACGTGAGCTTACAGGCTTCTTTTGATATGCGCGTGATTGTGTCCCAATCCCCGTTCGCAATAGCATCCTTGGGGGCGACCCATGATCCGCCGACACAAATGACGTTCGGCAGACCGAGATAGTCTCGGGCGTTCTTTTCGCTGACGCCGCCGGTCGGACAAAACTTCAGGCCGGCTAGTGGGCTGGCCCACGCGCTCAAGACGGGTGCACCGCCATTGGCTTCGGCGGGGAAGAATTTCAGAATTTTAAGACCGCGATCAGACGCTGCCATTGCCTCGGATGGCGTCGCGACTCCCGACAACATCGGAAGGTTTGCCGCATCCGCAGCGTCCATAACGGCGTCCGTGAAACCCGGTGAGACACCGAATCTTGCACCTGCATCGACGGATGCCTTAACATCATCTGCGGTTCGGAGCGTCCCGACGCCAATCTCCGCTTCTGGAACAGCATCAGCAATCGAACGGATCGCTTTCAGAGCAACAGGCGTGCGAAGCGTGACCTCGAGCGCACGCAGGCCACCAGCAACGAGGGCCTCTGCGAGGGGGACTGCTTTCTCTAAATCTTCGATCACCAGAACCGGCACGACGGGCGCCAACTGGCACACCTCTTCAATGTTCAGCGTGCTCATGTAGATAGCTCCTTGATGGTCGAAATCAGGCCGACGGTCGAAGTGTCTAGTTTCGGGTCGGCCACGTCATTCAGCGAGGGAATTAGATTCACTGCTAGCTCTTTGCCGAGTTCGACACCCCATTGGTCAAAGCTGTCGATATCCCAGATCACGCCTTGTACGAAGACCTTATGTTCGTAAAGCGCTATGAGACGACCTAACGTATAAGGATCGAGCCTGCGATGCAGGATGGTTGTCGAGGGGCGATCACCCGGAAAAGTGCGGTGTGGAGCAAGTCGATCAATGTCTTGTTGGCTCGCCGACTTCTCAGCCATCGCGTCGCGGACTTCGGCTTCGGTCCGTCCAAAAGCGAGGGCTTGGCCTTGAGCAAGACAATTGGCCAGCAGCGCGGTGTGATGCTCGCTCGCGCCATCACGAGATTCCGCCGCCGCGATAAAGTCGACAGGGATGGTATCTGTCCCCTGATGTAGCAGTTGAAAAAACGAGTGCTGAGCATTTGTTCCCGGCTCTCCCCAAACCACCGGGCCGGTCGAAGTCGAAACGGACGAGCCGTTGCGCGCGGTGCGCTTACCGTTGCTCTCCATGTCAAGCTGTTGGGTATAGGCGGGAAGGCGCTCTAAACGTTGATCATAAGGGATCAGCGCGACAGTCGGCCAACCCATCGCGTTCCGTCGCCAGATACCGAGTAAGGCAAGAGTGACGGGAAGATTCTTCTCCAGGGGTGTTTCGCGAAAATGGCGATCCATTGCTGCCGCGCCCGCGAGGAAGGCGCGAAAATCGTCTGCGCCGATACCAATCGCCACCGGCAAACCGATTGCGGACCAGATCGAGTAGCGTCCGCCAACCCAATCCCAAAATCCAAAGACACGAGATTCTTCGATGCCAAATTCCGCTGCGCCGTCGATATTCGTCGAGACAGCCGCCATGTGATGGCCTGCGTCATCGCCAACGGATGCTTGCAACCACGCGCGTGCGGCACGCGCGTTCATCATTGTTTCCATCGTCGTGAAGGTTTTCGATGCGACAATGACGAGCGTACGAGCGGGGTCGAGTGACTTTGTAATATCGGTTAGATGGGCGCTGTCCACGTTCGATACAAAGTGCAAGCGGGGGCCATCGCGATCGGGCTCGAGCGCACGGGCGACCATGACTGGACCGAGGTCCGAACCGCCAATCCCGATGTTGATGACGTCGGTGAAGGTACCGGCTTTCGCAGAGTAGCGCCCGCTGCGGACGTCTTCGGCAAAGGTGAGAAAACGATCGAGCGTGGCCTCTACATCGTCGCCCTTTGGCGCGCTGGCTCCGCTGCGCAATGCCATATGAAGAACGGCGCGATCTTCCGTGAGGTTCCAGTTTTCGCCCGAGAACATGGCGTCGCGAGCTGCTTCCACCTTGAACGCGCGCGCTAAGTCGAATAGTGCAGAAAGGGCAGGCGCGTCGATTTTCTCTTTGGAAAAATCGATCAACAGATCGTCGAAGCGGGCTGAAAACTGCGCAAACCGATCCGTCTCGTCTGCAAACAAGGTCCGAAGATTGGTCGCCTTCAACCGAACGGCATGTGGGTCAAGCTGTTCCCATGCGCTGTTCATGCTGTACTTCCTTCAAAGAAAATGCTCGCTCCTTCTGCGGCCGGCCCAACGGCAGCACGAAACGGCTGAAACAGCTCGCGACCGATCCCTGTCTCGTTTTCCGATAGATCTGCTTCGATGGGAGAGCGGCTATCAAGGTCAGCAGTCGTTGTCAGCGTTCCGGCTTCCGCATCGAGTCTGATGATATCGCCGTCTTGAATGCGCGCGATGGCTCCGCCGGATTTCGCTTCGGGCGACAGGTGAATTGCAGCGGGGATTTTTCCCGATGCGCCTGACATGCGACCATCGGTGACAAGAGCGACTTTGTGACCCTTGCCTTGTAAGACGCCGAGAATGGGTGTCAGTGAATGAAGCTCAGGCATGCCATTGGCTTGTGGCCCCTGAAAGCGCAGAACGCAGACGAAATCTTCGTACAACTCGCCCGCTTTGAAGGCTGCTTTAACGGCTTCTTGCGTGTGAAAAATCTTGGCGGGCGCTTCAACAATGCGATGCTCGGGCTTTACTGCAGAGCTTTTGATTACAGCTGTCCCGAGATTGCCGGAAAGTTGTGTCAGTCCGCCGGTCGCCTGAAACGGATTGGTAACACGTCGGAGAATCCCTTCGTCGATGCCGTCACGCGCGCCTTCTTGCCAGACGATTTTTTCACCGATGAACTTTGGCTCTTGTGTATAGCGGCTCAGGCCGTCACCCGCGACGGTGCGAACGTCATTTTGCATGAGACCTTCCGATAGCAACTCACCGATAACGTACTGCAAGCCGCCTGCGGCATAGAAGTGGTTCACATCGCGCAGACCGTTCGGATAGACTTTTGCAATCAGCGGCGTGACTTGGGACAAGTCCGAGATGTCTTCCCATGTCAGGATTACGCCCGCAGCGCGCGCCATGGCGATCAAGTGAATCGCGAGATTGGTCGAGCCGCCTGTAGCATGTAACCCAACGACGCCGTTGACGAAGGCACGTTCGCTAAGAATTTCGCAGGTCGGAGTGTAGTTGTCGCCCTGCGCGGTCAGAGTTAGAACGCGTTTTGATCCCTCCAGAGTCAGGCCGTCGCGAATGTCTTGGCTTGGATTTGCAAAGCTCGCACCGGGTAAGTGCAGGCCCATGACTTCCATGAGCATCTGGTTGGTGTTCGCGGTTCCATAGAACGTGCAGATACCGGGGCTGTGATAGCTGGCCATTTCCGCGCGCATGAGTTCTTCGCGGTCAATCTCTCCGGCTGCAAACCGTTGGCGAGTCTCGGCCTTACGATCATTGGGCAAACCGGAGGGCATTGGCCCCGCGGGAAGAAAGATCGAGGGGATATGTCCGAAAGTTGCGGCGGCGATCACAAGGCCGGGAACGATCTTGTCACACATGCCTAAGAAGACTGCTGCGTCAAAACAGTTGTGCGAGAGGGCGACACTGGCAGAGAGGGCAATGACGTCGCGAGAAAAGAGGGAAAGCTCCATCCCCGGTTCGCCTTGAGTCACGCCGTCACACATCGCGGGAACGCCCCCCGCAACTTGAGCAGTTGCGCCAACTTCATCGGCGGCCTGTTTGATTAACGCTGGATACCGTTCGAAGGGTTGGTGAGCAGAGAGCATATCGTTATACGCGGTGACGACGCCTATGTTTGGCACATCGTTGCGGCTCATCGCTTCTTTCGTCTCAGCCGGCATTCCGGCGACAGCATGGGCGAAATTTGAGCACCCGAGATGGGCTCGGGCGACGCCATGATCACGCGCCTTTCCCATACGATCGAGATAATCGCCGCGCGTTTGGCGGCTGCGGTCAACAATGCGCTGAGTGACGTCGGTAACCGTCGAATTGGTCAAAGGATTCTCCGTTGATTTACGCTGCGTAGAAAACGACTGGAATTTTGGCGGCATCGAGAACGGCTCGGATCGGCGCGGCCTCGCGGTCCTCGGTTACGAACGCGCGTTCAAGTGCCGCTAGTTTATCAGCGCCCTTTATAAGCAGATAGGTATGGTCCGCTGTCGCCAGAGACTTGGCGGTGAGCGTGACGCGCGGTTCATCGGCACCGGGCGGTGAGACGAAATTGACCAGTCGCTCGCCGTTTTGGTCAAGCAAATCGGCCAGTCCCGGAGTTCCTGGAAACAGTGAGGCCGTGTGCATGTCACCACCCATGCCGAGAACACAGACGTTAAGAGGGAGGACGTACTTTTCGAGGGCAGCTTCAATCGAAGCGCTTTCCTCGTTCCCAGAATAGAGTGGGATAAATTTTGCTGCTTTGGCAGCGCCTTGAAGCAAGTGTTCAGATACGAGGGCTTGGTTTGATCGTGCATGACCTGCTGGAACGCAACGTTCATCCGAAAGGGTGACGATCACGTTCTCCCAATCGACATCTTCCTTTGCCAGTGCTGACAGAAACGGAGCTGGAGTGCTTCCGCCGGGAACGGCGAGGCTTGCGCGGCCTGCTGTCTCGATCGCGCTGCGAAGATCGTGTGCGACGCGGGCTGCAAGGGCTGCACCGAGGTCTTCTTGGGAATACGTTTCGGTCTTCATGCGACGATCTCCCGCCAGCGGCGTCCATCTCGGTGCATCAACATCAGGGCGTCCTCGGGGCCTGAAGAGGCGGCGTCGTAAAGGCTTGGCTTGATATTCCGCGATCCTTCGATGATCGGATCAATCCATGACCACGCGGCCTCGACTTCGTCGCCGCGCATGAACAAGGTTTGATCGCCGCGAATAACATCCATGATGAGTCGTTCGTAAGCATCCGGCATCCGCAACCCGGAATTGCTGAGGTTGTCGGCAAAGCTCATGTCAAGATTGGTATCAGTCAATCGCATCCCACCAGGGCCGGGGTCTTTGATCGTCATCGACAATGTGATGCCTTCATCCGGTTGAAGCCGAATTGCCAGCACATTCGCATGAGGGACCGACTCAGCACCGGCAAAGATCGAATGCGGCACATCCTTGAACTGGATCGCTATTTCAGAAACTCGATTGCGAAGGCGCTTGCCGGTCCGAAGATAGAATGGCACGCCCGCCCACCGCCAATTCGAGATACTTGCCTTTAAGGCCACGAAGCTCTCGGTGGTGCTTTCAGGATTTTCCGCATCGCCATGGTATGAATTTTTTTCTCCACCGGCTCGATATTGACCTCGAACGACATCATTCGGATCGGTAAGCGGGCGCAGGGAGTGCAGTACCTTGAGTTTCTCATCACGAACGGCATCAGGATCAAACTGTGCGGGCGGCTCCATCGCGGTCAGACAGAGAAGCTGGAGCAGATGGTTTTGCACCATATCGCGCATGGCACCGACATTATCGTAATAGGGTCCGCGCCCTTCAATTCCGACACTCTCTGCGACCGTGATTTGAACGTGGTCGATATGTTGCGCGTTCCAGAGCGGTTCAAACATGGTATTGGCAAAGCGCAATGCCATGAGATTTTGAACCGTCTCTTTGCCAAGGTAGTGATCGATCCGATAGACCTGACTTTCGAGGAAACCGTCTGCGAGTTGCTTGTTCAACGCCTGCGCTGAACTGTGGTCTCGGCCTAAAGGTTTTTCGACGACGATCCGCGCGCGTGTATTGACCAGTCCGGCTTTTTTGATCCCGTCGGCGATCATCCCAAAGAAACGAGGCGCAACAGAAAGGTAATACGCCGTTGGTCGCTCGTCCGTGCTGAGCTTTCCACGCAGTTCGTTCCAGCCGGACTCTGTCGAAACATCCAGCGGTAGATAGTGAAGACAGGACAAAAATCGCTTACGCGTTTCAGGGTCCAAGTCGGACGTCGCGACGAATTCATCGAGAGCTTCCGATGCGAGATTGCGAAAACCCTCATCATCAATATCGCTCCGCGACGTACCAATAATGCGAGCCTCATCGGGCATTTGTCCGTCGGCCATACGGTGGTACAGCGCTGGGATTAGCTTGCGGCGTGCCAGATCGCCCGTTGCGCCAAATACAACGAGGTCAAATGGTTCGACTGGGACGATACGAGCGACCATCAGACTGGCTCCCCAAGAAACTGTGCTACGTCGGCAGTGGTGGGAAGATCAGCACCCCGGCGACTACACGTGATTGCCGCCGCTGTCGCAGCCCGGTTCAGCAAACTCTCAACGCCTGATTTCGATAACGTCTTTAAGTAGGCTGCGGGATCAGATTGTCCGGATACCCCTGCCAAAAGAGAAGCCATGAAGGTATCACCGGCTCCAACGGTATCGATGACCTCGGTCGTCGGCGGTTTTGCATGGAACAATTCGTCGCCCCGAACCGCGACGACTTCCTCGCCACCTCTGGTCAAGACGACAAGCGTGGGGCCGCTTCTTGACCACTCTCGAACAATCTCGATTGGGTCTGTGTTTGGATGTAGCATGGCGATGTCTTCATCGCTGACCTTTAGCAATGTTGTCTGGGGACGAAGCGTATCGATGCGTTGCCGCCATACCGCCATGTCAGGCTCGATCGTGGGCCTTACATTAGGGTCGAGTGATACGAAACGACCGGGCGTGCGGGCCAGCAAAGCCGCAAACGCATCCGCAACCGGTTTGACCGCAATCGAGTAAGATCCAAAGTGCAATCCCCGAATCTCGGGATTGATTTGGGGCAGATCGGCTTCCGTAAGACTACAATCTGCTGAACCGATGCCGTAAAAGGCATAGGAAGGTCCTCCGCTCTCATCGACCCCGACGAGGCTCAGTGTTGTTCGACGTCCCGTCCGAACCAGATAATTCTGGTTGACGCCTTCGTCTTGCAGGATCGTTGACAACCGAGCACCCAGCATATCGTTTGAGATGCCCGTTAGTAGGGCGGACGAGGCGCCGAGCCGGGCCATCCCAATCGCGACATTATAGGGCGAACCGCCCGGACGGGCGTCAAAGCGAAGGCTTCCGCTCGCGCCTTCCTCAACGAGGAAGAAATCGTAAAGGGCCTCACCACAAATGAGAAACATCGGGACCTATCCTTGACCGCCGTAAGATATGAGACACGGGGCCCTGCGCTGAATTTGAAGAATCAAGCGCGTTGTCATGCTGGATGACTAACGCCAATCGTCTTGCCCGTCGACGATCCGTCGTTAGGCATCAGCTTAAAGTGAGAATCTTCTATGCTTGACCGGTGCCATCATATGACATCTAGTGTCAATATTTAAAATTGCGCGCGTAAAATATTGAGAGGATGAAGATGGCCGACATTCGTCGATTTTTTCGCGAGACTTTGCGATTTTCCTGCCGTCAGCTGAGTTGATTTGATGAGCGGAAAAAAAATTAGGAATATGGAAGAATTCGCAAAGGTGAGTGGAATTTCAAGACCCACTCTCTCAAAATTTTTCAATGACCCTGGCAGCGTCCGAAAATCGACCCGAACCAAAATTGAATCGGCTCTGGAAGACTACGACTATCGCCCTAATATTTTCGCGATTAATCAGAACAGAAAACTGACCAAGACGATCGGGATCGTTGTTCCCTACTTAGCGGACCCGTTTTTTGCAGAGATGGTTCGCAAGATCGAGCGCCATTGCATTGATGCTGGCTATTGGCCTGTCGTCTTCAGTGCGCATGGCCAGCAAGATCTTGAGGTCAATGCGCTGACCACTCTGCACTCACTGCGTCCTGGTGGGGCGCTAATTGCGCCTCTGGGTCGGCGAACAGATTTCGAGAGTATCCGGCGATTTTCCGAAGATGTGCCCACAGTCGTCTTCGACAGTAATGTCAACGTTGGGCATGCGTTTGTCGGATCAAACAACGTCCAGAGCGTGGGTTTAATCGTTGATTACTTGTGCCGCACAGGAGAACCGCCTTGCTTCCTTGAGATGCCTCCGGTCAATCCCAACGCGAATAAGCGCCGTGATGCCTATGTTCAGTCGATGGAAGCGCTCGGATATGACCCCAAGATTGTTCAGGTTGAAGGGTCGGGTTGGGGATTTGAGAGGATCGGATTGGAGGAGGGCATGCGGCTAATCTCAAATCGGTCGCTCCCGTCAGAAACCGTTCTTTGTAGCAATGACCGTCTTGCTGTCGGTTTGATCGCGGCCGCGTACCAAAAAGGTCTGCGTGTTGGCCACGGCGCTGGTTGTGCCATGCGAATCGCGGGTCACGACGATCATCCATGGTCGCAGTTTACCTGCCCGCCGCTCACGACGGTTTCTCAAGATTATGCGGCGATCGCGGAACGTAGCGTCGGAATGCTGTTCGAGTTGATGGAAGGTGGGGCATCAGAGAAAGAACGCCCGGAGATTCTCTTTGAAGGAAAGCTGGTCCTGCGGTCTTCGGCTTGAAATGAGGTTCCGCTAAATCCGCTCAGTAATTTACGAGTGTAAAGAAACTGATTGACTTGATTTCGGCGACGCGATTAGGTCGAAATAGTCCACTAAACCTTGGGAGGAATTTGGATGAAACTGAGAAACGCACTTATTGGTGTTTCG